>CAZKKP010000188.1:3423-7625 GCA_964553295.1 uncultured Thermoanaerobaculia bacterium
GCGCGAACAGTGAGCTCGACCAACCCGCGGCGCCAAGCGGACCGAACCCGAGGGCGCCGGACCGGTAGGCGCGATCCAGCGTGAACGGGATCGAACGGCTCAGCTTGGCGTGGTCGACCACGGACAGCATCGCGTCGCCCGTCGCCAAGGACACCGACGCGCCCGCCTCGCCGGGAACCCAGATCGCCGGGCTCTGGACCGGCTCGGCCAGCGCCGACTGGACAGGAGACGGAACTGCATCCGCCCAGCCCGCGACGCGCACAAACCCGGCAGGCGCTCGGTAGTTGTCGCCTTGAGTCGCGAAGAACTCAAGAGCGTCCAGAGTAGCCTGGCGTGCTGCAAGTGCCTCCTGCCCGCAGCTGTCGCCGACTTCGCACGGGTCGAGAAACGCCCGAATCCACGGCCCCGCCGCCAGGAGCTCCTTGACCTCTCCCCTGTTCTGCATCTCGTCGGTGAGGTAGGCCGGTCGACCGCAGCGCCGGCACTGGGCGTCCTCGGTCGCGACCGCGCTGTCCAGCGCTGCGGATCCCTGACGGGTATAGCCCGACCCAGCTCGTGGATCCGCGACGAGGAGCACGACCTCCTCTGACTCGTAGAGGTTGTAGACGGTCTGTCCCCGCCCACCCTCCGCTGCTTCCTCGCTGCCCAAGCGGCGAAGGGTGACCATGACGTCCGCATCCGGCCAGGCGTCTCCGGCGGGTGGCGCCACCGCTCGGCCAAGGTCGGCGGCGCCAAGGTGCCGGTCGTCCGGCAGCAATCGCAAGCTCTGCAGGCGGGCAGTGACGCGCTCGCCGACCGACCCTGGTAGGGCCACCCTCACCCGAAGTGCCGCCGTCGCCGCTCGTTCGCTGTCACTCCGCGCATTCAAGACAGCACGAGCCCTCTCACCACCGAGCGAGCTCTCCATCGGGATCCCGAGAGGTACGAAGAGAACGGTCGGCGCCATGTCGGGGACTGGCGCCTCTGCAGACGGGAAACCGGGCTCCGGCGGTGTGTACGTGGGCGGGAGATAAAGGCCGGAGAAGACCATCCGTGGGTTTGCGAACGGCGTGGCGGTCACACCGCCTTGGCCTGCCCATGTGAACAGCAAGCCCGTCCCGCTCCCGTCTACCCCCAGGTGGTTGGTCAGCCAGGGCACCCCGGTCAGAGTGGCGACCGGCCGCACCTCGGTGTGGTGGCCGACGAAGCCGTTGACGTGCCTCAGGTCCCAAACGTCGACCACGGGGGTCCCGGCCCGGTTGTACCCGCCAGAGAACAGCAACCCGAGGTCCCGCTCTACCTGCAGACGATGGATGCTATGGCGCTCGACGGGGTTACCGCTGATGTCAAAGGACTCGACGTTCAGACGGCCGATCAACACCGGGTGCCGCTGCGAAACGTCGAAGACGAGCACGCCCGCGTCACCGCCGGTGTAGAACACGAGATCACCTGTCGGATCGGAACGGTCTTCCAACCGCTCGTGGACGTTCCCTGCCAGATCGGCGGCAACGTGGTTGTCGAACCAGGCGACGTTGGGGGCGGTGTCGACGTCGCGGAGTGTGACCCGGCTTCCCGCCAGCTCACGCAGACAGGCCAGGGGAGGCTGCGAGGAGAGCGCCCCGGGGGAGTAGCTCGGGGAGCTGGAGTGGACGAGGCCAACGTGTACCAGCGGAGAGTACACGTGCACGGCCCCACGTCCGCGCACGATCGTCGGCTCTCCCGGCTTCACAGCGTCCCTGGTGGTGCCCAGCACACCGACGGCAGGCGTCATCGCAAGGCCCACCTGGTTCGGGGCCCCCGTCACACCACAGGTCTCGAGGTCGACGTCCTGCCCCTGGTAGCTGCCGAGCCGGCGCCCGCACTGGCCGCCGCCCGGTTCGGAAGCGGGAGTGGGGGCCCGATAGGCTCGGTTGAGGTCGACGACTGTGATGCCCGAGCCCAGGATGGCGACGTAGCCGACAGACTTGACGTTGTACCGGACCCTCAAGAGATCGCTGGGGCGTGCCTTGACCTCCACGCCGGTGATGACGCCTGCGGCGTCGAGGTTGTCGATGTCGTGAGACCATGCCTGTCCTGTGGTCAGGTTCTCCACCGTGAATCTCTGGAACCGGTCGAAACGCGGCTCGTCGCAGACCTGCACCTCCCGATCTGCGACCACACCTCGAACCCTGCTCGACAGGAACTGCGTCGAGAGAGTGACGAACCCTCGGTCGTCGGGCTCCAAGGTACCCAGGTCGACGTGCTCCATGCAGTACTCTTCGCAGAACTCGTCGAGCCTCAGGACCGGCCCGATCTCGTCCTCGACGAGCAGCTCCATGTCAACTGGGGTCCCCGCGGGCATCGCGCCAGTGCTGAGCCACTCGCTCCCGGTGAGCCCCAGGCCCGACCCAAGAGCGTAGGAGGTCTTGACGCTCCCAGTCACCGCGTCGAAGCACGAGGTGCTGCCGGCACCCGGAGCGGGGCTGCTGCACAGAGCGGTGGCGGCCTGCATGTCCTCCACCCTCGCCGTCCTCACCCCCCACACCGAGCCGAACAGGACGTTGTAGAAGACCCGCCCGTGGCCATCCGTGGCCAGCGCACGGACCTGGTTTGAGCCCGTCGACAGCGAGGAATGGACGGTGTACGTGCCGGGAGATCCGCCTGAGGTCGTCGACGAGGAGTCGACGGCCACCAGATGACCAGAGTCGGTTGCAACCACGGTCATGTTCCCGACGCGCAGGAGGTCCCGTGCCGAGAAGGGGGCCGATTCCATCGAAGCGATCGGCTCGCCGGGAGACTCGCGCGTTGCGAAGAAGAAGGTGGTCGGGCCCTCGTATTGCTGGTTCCCGTCGCTCGACATGGCAGCGATGTACTGTGGGTGCAGCGTGAGCCGGTAGATCCGCCCGCTCGACAGCGGGGATCGCAGCCTTAGCAGGAACTCCGCACTTTCATCCTCGACCTCGAGAGTGGTTGAGATGCGACGAGGGGCTGGGGGCTGTGTCACGCAGCCCTTCACTGGCCCGAGCTCGTCAAGGGTCGCGACGGTGTCGCCGTCGACGAGGGACAGGGACAATCCGACGACCTGGTCGAACCGAAACGCGAACCCGTCGAATCTCGCGGGGTCAACCTCCCCCGGCCCCACCACGAGAAGGAGGTTCTCGAGGTCCTGGCCTGGCTGCGCGGCAAGCTGCCGGTTCCACGGCGAGGCCGAGCAGATCGGGGCCGGGGCAATCAACGGAACGCCCGGGTTGGCGCTGCGACCGGTGTTGTACACCGCGATCGATGCCGCAGGCGCCAGCTCAAAGCCAGGCACCGGCTCGAGGTGTGTGCCGAGGGCGCCCGGCCCCGTGCCTGGGCCAACGGCTGTGACCTCGAGCCGCACCACCTCGCGATCGCCGATACCAGGCGCCGCAAACCGAGTCAGCTCGAACGGGCGGGCGCTGAGCAGGCGCGGGGGTCCGTCCTCGGAGGTCGGGAATATCCCCAGGCCGAACAGGCCCCCGCTGTCGCCGAGAATCGCCGCGTACTCCTGCTGACCGAGAATCCACCCCGTCGCCGTGTCGCGCCGAGCGATGTTCAACGTCACGCCGATCGGCGTCGGGAGGACGTAGTGGCCGTTCCAGTCATGCGGAATCGGTTGGTAGACGAAGGTATCCGCGTACTGGTTGTAGATGACCTCATTCTGAGCCGCCATGCCGCCCAAAGCTGATGCGGCCCAGCCCATGACGAGCGCATACTGGCCCGAGCCTTCCGCGTACACCGCCGCGGTCGTCCGAGTCGTCAGCTCGAGCAAGACCTGCTGGATGAAGCACGCCGAAAGCCCGTCGTCCTTCGCGTCCTGGCAGGTGTAGGGCTCGCCGTCGTCAAGGAGCTTCTGTCCGCCTCCTTGAGCTGGCTCCGGCTGAAGAGAGGGGTGATTCGAAAGGAAGCGATCGGCTCCGACCAGCAGCACTCCGCCAGTCTCGATGAAGCGCAGTCGGCGTCCCCAAGGCAGGTCGACGGGGGTGCCGACAAAGACCTTCGCCTCCGAGGAAACACCGTCGGGCGCGGGGAGCTTGAGGCGGAGCGTCTCCTTCGCCTGCCCTTCGAAGTCGACGTCGACGTACGCTGCCAGCTCGAGCCCGTCGGGAGTCGGGACCCCTACCAATTCCAGGGGTAGCAGACCCACCCGCACCAGCGTTGGCTCGGTGAAGGCGCCTTGGGGGACTTCGACCTGGATGCCTTCGGCGGTGGTGAAGGTGGTG
>CAZKKP010000189.1:0-7598 GCA_964553295.1 uncultured Thermoanaerobaculia bacterium
CCAAGGCGCACCGGCGGATACAGCGGCACCGGCACCGCGCCGGCGAGGAGGGTCCCGAAGAAGGCGTCGAAGAAGCCTTCGGAGGTCGGGTGGATCAGAGCCACCCGGTCGCCGCGCTCGACGCCCAGGGCCCGGAGCCGGCCGCACACCCGCCGGGCCGCGGCGACCACCTCGGCCCAGGACCGGAAGGACTCCCGCTCGCCCCGGTCGACCAGCCGCAGCCCCTGCTCGCGCTCGCCGGCGGCGCGCCCGAGCCAGTCAACCAGCGTCATCGAGCTTCTCCCGCACCACCCGGACCAGGTCGCCGACGGTGACGATCGAGGCCTCCGAGTCGGGGTCGATGGCGACCCGGAAGCGATTCTCCACCTCGACCGCCAGGGTCAGCGCCTTGATCGAGTCCAGGTCGAGGTCCTCGACGAGCCGCTGCTCGGCGGACAGCGTCCCGGAGAAGCCGACGTGCTCGCGGGCGACATCGCCGATGACGACGAGGATCTCGCGCTCGGTCATCGGGCCTCCCCCGCAGCAGCGAGCGCCGCCTCCTCGGTGCGGATCCGCACCCTCAACATGGCGGCGTTGAGCAGCGAGAACACCACCGCCGTCAGCCAGGCGCCGTGGAGCAGAGGGATCGCGGCGATCTCGAGCGCCACCGCGAGGTAGTTGGGGTGGCGCAGGAGGCGGTAGGGCCCGGTCGCGACCAGCGGCGCGCCGGGCAGCACCAGCACCCGCGCCGTCCAGCGCTCGCCGAGGGTGGCAAGACTCCAGACCCGTAGCCCGAGGCCCAGGGCGACCACCGCGGCGGCCGTCACCGCCAGCCACGGCGCTACCGGCCGTTCGAGCAGCCAGGGCTCGGCGACACAGGAGACGAGAAACGCGCTGTGCAGGGCGACCATCCACGGCCAGTGCCCGGCGCCGTGCTCGACCGCCCCCCGGGCCCGCAGCCGCCGCTCGTTCCGCCGCGACACCCGCAGCTCGACCAGCCGCTGCGCCACCACCAGCCCGATCACCCCCGTGTACAGCATCAGCGACCCCATCCCATCGATCCTACTCCGCGTTCACCGGCGAGGTGTGACTCACCACAGCGGCACAGAGGGCACGGGTGGCGATGGCCCGCACCCCAACCGCAGGGAATGAACCACAGAGGCACAGAGGTGCGGTGCGCATTCCGCGACGGCGTTCCAAGTGGTTCTGGAGGAACTCTTCAAATGGGGCCCCTGCCAGGACTCACCGCAGAGGTGGTGCACTTCGGACCCGAGAGTGGCACAGAAAAGCGTCGCGCCGACCCAGCTCCCGATTCCTCTCTGCAGCACTCGCTGCTCGGAAGTGAATCCACTGTCTGCTGGTTTCTGGAAGAGCCGCCATTCCATGGTCTCTGGTTCAATCATCTGCAACGCCGTTGTGGAATGCGCCCCGCGCCTCTGTGTCTCTGTGCCTCTGTGGTTCAACATGTTTCGCGGCCGTCACCACCGTAGCAGGACGAGCTCGGAGCAGAAGCCGGGGCCCATGGCGGTCATCAGGCCCCATGCGCCGGCCGGCGGCGGCTCGGCGAGGGCCCGCTCGAGGACCAACAGCACCGAGGTCGAGGACAGGTTGCCCCGCTCGCGCAGCGTCTCCCAGGCGCGGTCGAGGGCGCCCGCGGGCAGCTCGAGGGTCTCCTCGAGGGCCTCGAGGACCTTCGGCCCGCCGGGGTGGGCGATCCAGGTCGCGATGTCCCCGCGGACCAGGCCGTGCTCGGCGAGGAAGCCGTCGACGTCGCAACGCAGGAAGCGCCGCACCACGTCCGGCACCTCCGCCGAGAGCACGATCTGAAAGCCCCGCTCGGAGATGTCCCAGCCCATCACCCGCTCGGTGTCGGGGTAGAGCACCGAGCGGGTCGCGACCACCCGCGGACCGGGCTCCGACCGCTCGCCGCCGACCACCACCGCCGCCGCAGCGCCGTCGCCGAACAGGCCGGAGGAGATCAGGTTGGCAATCGACAGATCCTCGCGCTGCAGGGTCAAGGAGCACAGCTCGACCGAAAGCAGCACCGCGACCTGGTCGGGGAAGGCGCGCACACAGTCGGCGGCGCGGGCGACCCCGGCGGCGCCGGCAACGCAACCGAGGCCGAACAGCGGCAGCCGTTTCAGCCGGGAGGGCAGGCCGAGGCGGTTGGCGAGCCGGGCGTCGAGCGACGGCGTTGCGATCCCGGTCACCGAGGTGACGATCAGGGTGTCGACGTCGCGTGGCTCGAGCCCGGCCGCCGCGAGGGCGCGCAGGACCGCTTCCCCGCCGACCTCCTGGGCGACCCGGATCCAGGCGTCGTTGGCTTTGCCGAAGGTGTCGAGACCGGCGTACTCCGCCATCGGCAGCGCCAGGTGCCGGCCGCCGACCAGCACCGCCCGGTGCAGCCGCTCGAGCCGCTCGAGGTTGTAGTGGCGGGCCGCCCAGTGCTTCCGGAAGGCAGCGAGCAACGCGTCCTGGTCGTAGTAATGGGGCGGGAAGGCGGCGCCGACCGCGGCGATCCTCATGGTCGGGGCTTCTCTTGTCTCTCCTGCGCGCACCGTCGCCACCCTCCTATTCCACAGCCGCTGCACACGGCGCAGCCTGAGATCTCGTCGCGAACCATCAGGATCGTAACGCAGTCTGTGCGCCGTCAACCGCGGCCCGGCTCATGAGCCCCTCGGCTGGCTGCC
The DNA here is from genome assembly GCA_964553295.1 of uncultured Thermoanaerobaculia bacterium. Classification (GTDB taxonomy): domain Bacteria; phylum Acidobacteriota; class Thermoanaerobaculia; order Thermoanaerobaculales; family Sulfomarinibacteraceae; genus CAZKKP01. The sequence continues at coordinate 2,670 of CAZKKP010000189.1, forward strand.
CCGGACCGGCTCGTCGCCCCGGGGCGACGGGCGGCCCCAGCCCGCGTTCTTCGCCGGAGCCCGTCACGAGCGCAACGAGAGTCAGGTCTCTCCCGGGGCGGGCGCCACCCCGGCGAGGCGTCGCTCCACCGCCTCGCGGTCGAAGGTGAAGCCCTCCTCCTCGAGGATGCCGTCGACCATCTCCCGGTACAGCACCTGCTTCGCACGGTCGAGGTAATCGCGGCGCACCTGCTCGGCAACCTCGTCCAGCCCCCGAACATGCGGCTCCTCACGATCGACGACCTCGACCATGAGGAGCCGCCGGTTCAGCTGGAAGACCACCGTGAAGCCGCGTCCGAGCATGCTGAGGAGGTAGTGACGGACCTTGGGCTCGAACACCCCGAGCTCGGCCGGCGACACCCAACCGACCTCCACGACGGATCCCCCCACCCGTGCCGCGACCTCTGCGAGGCTCGTCCGCCCCGCCTCCAGATCGGGACGAAACGCCTCGAGGGTGGCAGCAAGGGCGGCGGGCTGGTCACCGAGCGGCGCCTCGAGCGTCCGGAGACGGAGCCGGAGCGGCGTCTGATAGAGGTATCGGTTGTCCTCGAAAAACTGCCGAACCCGCTCCGGCGTCGCCTCCAGCCGCTCACCCAGGCGGGACTCGACCACCCGCTGGTGGAGCCGTGCTGCGGTCACCCGCCGGCTGGCGGCCTCGACGGCATCGCGGCGCTCCTCGGTGAAACCCTCGGAGACCGCTTGAAGATAGAGCCGCTGGGCGAGGACGAGCCGCTGGTAGAAGCGCTGCAGCTCCTCGTCGGGCGCCAGGGGAGGAGCCTGCTTCAGCTGGTGCTCCCCGAAGGCATCGTGCAGCTCGCGTACCGTCCAGCGCACGCCGTCGACCTCCAGCACGACCTCGTCGGCCCCACGCGACCAGACCGCCGCCAGCCCCAACTCGTCGAGCACGATCGAGCCGGCGGGAAGAGGAAGGTCGACAACGGCGGCCTCGAGGGCCGCGTCCCGGCGCTGCTCCTGAAGCTCGCGAGCGATCAGCAGGCGTGCGTCGTCGAACGGGAAGTCACGCTCGTCGACCGCTGCCGTGACCAGGAACAGCAGGACGCCGTCGGCGGTCACGATCGGCGCGCTGGGCTTTCCGACCTCGAGGGCGAAGACCACCTCGTCGAACTCTGGCGGCAGTCTGCCCCGAGACAGAGCGCCGAGCCGGCCCCCCACGGCTCTGGTCTCCGAGTGGGAGTGCTCGCGCGCGAGGGAGTCGAAGCTGGCGCCGGCCATGAACCGGTCACGGAGCGACTCCACGAAGGCGACCGTGACCTCGGGACGGTCGGGGTCGTCGTGGCGGCGATACAGGTGCTGCACCGTCCGTCGAGCCGGCCGATGGAAGAGCTCAGGATGGCGGTTGAAGTAGCTCCGAGCCTCGTCCTCCGTCACGGCCAGGTCGACGAGGAGTCGTTCCTGAGCGTAGAGCTCGGCCACCGCCAGGCGAAGGTAGCGCTCCCGCTCGGCCGCCAGCGAGCCGTCCGCGGCGCCGGCGGCATCGGCGTCCAGGACCCGGCGGACGATGACCTCCTCGGCGGTCCGCCGGTAGGCGTCAACCAGTGCCTCGACGCTTCCGTCGGGGCCGCTCTGGAGAGCGCTGCCCCGGAGCTCGCTCTCGACCTCGGCGAATGTCACCACGCCGCTCCGGCTGGTGGCGACGACGTCGACGGCCGGCGCCGGCGCCACCGACGGTCGACATCCGACGGCCAGCACGAGCACCGACGCCGTGACGAGGGCGCGCCCACACCGCGCGAACCTCATCGGGTCCTCACCAGCGCGCGAGCCTCGGCCTGGACTCGTGGGTCTCGGCAGCCCCCTTCGAGGACGGCGAGTGCCTCGTCGGCGCCGGCGGGGTCATCGGAGGCGACCCGCATCGCAACCGTGGCCAGATGGGCCCGGCAGTATCCCGGGTCGAGCGTGAGGGCTCGCGCCAGCGACTCCTCGGCCTCCCGGTACCTTCCCTCCTTGAGCAGCAGGGTGGCGAGATTGAGATGTGACGAGGGGTCGAGAGGGGCCTGCGCCAGCACGGTGCGGAGCTCGATCTCGGCCTCCTGACTGCGGCCGGCATCGGCGAGGGCGACAGCCAGGCTGCGACGGGCGCGGAGGTGGCGGGGGTCGAGCTCCAGGGCGGCGCGGAGCCCGCTTTCTCGGCCGGCGACATCGCCGTCGAGACCCCTCATCTCGGCCAGGGTGAACTGGGCGTCGGCGGAAGGCCGCTGCTCGAGGACCCGACGGACGAGCTCTTCCGCCCGCTGCCATCCTCCGGCAGAGTACAGCAGGTGGGCGAGCTGCAGGTAGGCGCCGTCGTTCTGGGCGGTCACCGGCCCCTGCTCCGCCACCTCCGCGGCCTGCTCCAGCTGACCGAGACCCGTCAGCGCGGTCACCATCAGGGCCCGGTAGAAGGCATTCGCCGGCTCGCTGCGGACCAGCTCGGCCGCCAGGTCGCGCGCCGCGAGGTGGTCCTGGTTCTCGAGGGCCTGCTTGCACGCGCTCCATCGGTTGACGTTGCGGATGTGATCCTGCGGCGGGTCGCCGGCCGTCGTCAGCGTCTCGTCGATCACCGTCGGCGCCTCGCCGTCGCCCGACAGGTAGCCGAGGGCGGCCAGGCGGTCGAGGGTGTCGGAGTCGACCTCCTTGACCGCGCGGCGGGCTGTGGGTCGCGAGTGCCGCTCGACGAAGGTCGCCAGCTCGGCCTCGAGGCGCTCGGAGTCCGGGCTCGGCGCGAGGTTCACGAGCTCGTCCGGGTCGACGTCGACGACGAACAGCTCCTGCCGCGGCCCGTGAACGTACTTCAGCCCACCGGTCATCAGCGCGCGCAGCTCCCCCCACCCGTAGGACAACCTCGGCGACAGGGTCTCGGCATAGTAGGCCGGCGGCTCGGCGCCGCGGCGGCGCCCGCCGCCCATCGCGGCCGTCAGGGACCGTCCGGCAACCTCCGCAGGGCTGTCCAAGCCGAGCAGCTCGAGGAGCGTGGGCATGAGGTCGACCGTGCCCACCGGCTCGCGGACCCGGACGCCAGCCGGCCACCCGGGCGCCCGGACGATCAGCGGCACGTGCAGGGTGGAGTCGTAGAGCAGCATCGAGTGGGTGTCCTCGCCGTGCTCCCCGAGCCCCTCTCCGTGATCGCCGACGACAGCGACAACCGTCCGGTCGGCGACCCCGAGCTCGTCGAGCTCGTCGAGCAGACGACCGAGCACCTGGTCGACGTAGGCGATCTCCGCCTGATACGGATCGTGCGCGAAGACGTCGGAGAACGGGGCGGGCGCGGTGTAGGGCAGGTGGGGATCCCAGTAGTGGACCCAGATGAAGATCGGACGGTCTGCGTTCTCCCGCAACCAGGGAAGGATGGCCTCGTTGACCCTGGCCGCGGGGCGCTCGTCGTAGTACATCCGGCGCCCCTGCAGTCGCACTCCCCGCTCGTCCTCCTGGTCGACGGTGACGTGGTCGTCATAGAAGTCGAAGCCCTGGTCGAGCCCCCAGTCACGGGTCAACGGGAAGGCGCCCACCGCCGCACCGGTGGTGTAGCCGTGCTTCTTCAGGACCTCGGCCAGCGTCACCGCCTCGTCGGGAAGGTGGAACAGGCCGTTGTCACGGACGCCGTGCGACGACGGGTAGGTGCCGGTGAAGATCGTCGCGTGCGACGGCGTCGTGATCGGAACGGCGGTTCTGCACAGCTCGAACAGCGTCCCGGTCGCCGCCAGCCGGTCGAGGGTCTGCGTTCGCGCCCCCTCGCGGCCGTAGCAGCCGAGCCGGTCGGCGCGGGTCGTGTCGAGGGTGACCACCAGCAGGTTCATCCTGGCGGTCGGAGGTCGACTGCAGGACGCGGAGAGGAGGAGCAGCGGTGCGACCATCAGGATCCGGGCGATTCTCTTCACGGGGCGACTCCGATCATGACCACCGCCTGCTCCTCGAGAATCTCACGTCGGAGCAGCTCGCCGGCCCGGCGGAGCGCCTGTGCGAGTAGACGGCTCCGGACCGCGGGGCGGGCCTCCTCGAACCCGAGGCGCCGGCCGTCCCTGCAGTCCGCCACGCGGACGACGACCAGCCAGCGGCCCTCCTGGACCAGCGGGCTGCACGCGCCGCAAGCCAGCGCGTCGACCGCGAGCTGGACGTTGCGGCCCAGGCGCCACACCTGGGAGTCGGTCAACCAGCCCAGGTCCTCGACCTCGAGCGGCGGCTCCAGCCCCGACGCGGTTTCCCGCAGGTCGTCGCACGTCCCCGACACATCTCTGCCGAACTCACCCAGTCGCTCGTACCGCGCTGCGGTGAGCTCGGGGCCGATCGGCGCCTTCAGGAGCTGGATCCTTCGCCGCCTCGGCTCGGTCCAGGCGTCCGGGTCCGCCTCATGAGCGGCACGCAACGCCTCCTCGGTGGGCTCGCCCACCGACGCGCCTCCAATCCGGTTGGCTGTATCCTGCGCCGCCATCTGCAGGAGGCGCCAGGTGGCGAGCGTGCGGTAGTCGTCGCTGGCTGTGACACCGCAACGCTCGGCCTTGCGGGCACGGACCTCGAGCTCGGCGAGCTCGCGCACCCGCTGGGCGAGCCACACGGTTTCCGTAACCCCGTCGCGGCGAGTCTCCCCGGTGTCCCTCGCCCAGACCTCGACCTCGACGAGCCGGACCTCACGACGGGACCCGTCGGGTTCGCGCCAGGTGGCGACCGCCGCCCCTGGCGACGCGTCACCGCCCGTCACCATGTGAACGTCGAGAGCGGCGAGCCCCACCTCAGTCAACCGGCGCCACTCGGCCGCGAACCTCTGGCTCCGAAGATCGGCGCCGAGCCGGGCGCGGACCTCCGCCAACGGCGGCGTGCGCGCCGGGAGGACCTCCGCCACGCGTACGACGACGAGCCCGCTCGGAACGTCGTCTCGTTCGAACGGACGTGGGAGCTGTG
>CAZKKP010000190.1:0-7590 GCA_964553295.1 uncultured Thermoanaerobaculia bacterium
GAACGGGCGCTCACGACGCCCGAAAGGCGCCGGCGATCTATGCCCTACAGCCTCCTGGAGCCCAGGATCGTCGCGCTTCAGGCATACGCCCCGATTGTGCTGCTTCTCGATCAGCATGTGCGAAAGTGTGTACGTTGCGCCGCTACACCGCAGCCGTGACATCGGTGTGGCTGAAGTCGCGGCCCTTGAACAGCAGCGGCTCGCCCATCACCCGGGCGAGAGCATAGGAGAAGCAGTCTCCGAGGTTGAGACCGGCGGGATGCCGACCCTTGCCGTATCGGCTGTACCCGTCCCGCGCCACCTTGGCCTGAGCGACGTCGAAGCTCTCCACCTCGACGGCCGCGATCTCGAGGAACCGATCGAGACGGCGCAGGCCTTCGGCGCCGAGTCGGGCCTCGATCACTACGGAGGCCTCGAGGTAGGTCGGCGCCGCGATGCGCACCACCGCCGCCAACTCGATCGCCTCGTTGAACGGCCGGCGTTCCGGCTCGTCGTGGAGAATGGCGAGCAGTGCCGAGGTGTCGAGGATCATGGTCCCAGAAGCCCCTGGTCGTCATACCCGAGGATCGCGTCGGCCGGTCTCGGGTCGAGGATCGGCAGACGGGCACAGTCCCTCGCAATCTCGTCGAGCTCGTCAGCCAGCCGCCGACCCGCCCGCTCCCGCCGAACCTGCTCAAGACGGGCCCGGAGGGCCCTGGTGACGGCCTCGGTCTTGCTCTCGCCCGTCAGCTTGACGAGCTTTTCGAGGAGCCTCTCAGTCTCGGTGTTCCGGATGTTCAGCGCCATCTCACCGCCTCCACGGATCGGTTTCATTATAGCAACCTTGAAATAATGAAAGCCAGATAGGTCGAGCCCGTGGCCAGGCGCCAGCCGACCTCGTCCGCAGCGGTGCCAGGGTGAGAAACTGTCGGCATCGTCGGCTTCTGTCCGACCCCGGATACGGGTGCCCAATGCGCAGTCACGGCTGACAGCTCCGCAGCTCCGCACCTGGCGCCCGTGTGTGCAGTCAGTACCCGAACACGAGCGGGGTCACCAGCAGGGTGACGAGCCAGGTGAGCACGACCAGCGGGATGCCGATCTTGAGGAAGTCCGCGAAACGGTAGCCGCCCGGCTCGACCACCAGCGTCACCACCGGCGTCGACACGGGAGTCATGAACGCGGCCGAGGCCGCGATCGCGACTGTCATCGCGAACACGTACGGATCGACCCCCATGACGCGCGCCGCCTCGATTGCGATCGGCGCCACCAGCACCGCGGTCGCGGTGTTCGAAAGGAACAACCCGAGCCCGGCGGCGAGGAAGAACAGCGCGGTGAGCATCACCCCCGGACCGGCCGAGCCGAAAGTGGAGACGAGGCCGTCGACGACCAGCGCGACGCCCCCGGTCTGCTCGAGGGCGGTCGCAACCGGAAGGATGCCCGCGATCAGCACCAGCGAGCTCCAGTGCATCGACCGGTACGCGTCGTCGAGGCTCAGGCAGCCGGCGAGGATCACCACCAATGCCGCGATCAGCACCGCCACCACCACCGGCACCAGCTTGAGCGCGGACAGCACGACCATGCCCAGGAGGGCGGCGATCGCCCAGGGAGCGCGGCGGCGTGCCGGGGCGACCTGGTCGATCTCGATCGGCAGGGCGAGCACGACGAAGTCGTGGCTCGCGGACTGCAGCCCGGCGAGGCGCTCCCAAGGGCCGATGACCAGCAGCGCGTCGCCCGCCGCGAGGGGGAGGTCGACGAAGTCCCGAAGGGCCTCAGTCTTGCGTCGCATTCCCATCACCAGGACGTCGAACCGGCTGCGGAACTCGGACTCCCGGATCGTCCGGTTGAGCAGCCGCGACTCGGGGTGGATGAGCACCTCGGCGACGCCGATCTCGCGCAGCCACGCCTCACCGTGGCGGTCCTCGAGCGGAAGCACCCGCAGACCGAAGGCCTCGACGATCGGTCCGACGCCGTCGCCGGCCGAGAACAGCACCAGCACGTCACCGACTCGAATCATGGTCTCCGGAATGGGGACGAAGGTCGAGGTCCTCCGCATGCGGTCGGTGCGCTCGATCATCACCACCCGGCCGCCGAAACGCGTCGCCACCCGAGCCCCGGCCAACGACTCACCGACCAGCGACGAGCCTTCGGGCACCCCCAGACGATGGAAACGTCCCTCGACCTCGAAGCTGGTGAGCAGCTCGCGCACTCCACGCCCGCCGGTCTCGTCGTCCGCGACGTGGCTCGGCAGCAGGCGGCGGCCGATGAACACCATGTACACGACGGCGACCAGCAACACCGAGGCTCCGATCGGCGTGAACGAGAACATCCCGAAGGGGGTGTGCCCCTCGCGGTCGAGCTCTGCCGCCACCACCAGGTTGGGCGTCGTGCCGATGAGTGTCATCATCCCGCTGACCAGGGCCGCGAAGGACATCGGCAGCAGCAGCCGCGACGCCGGCACTTTCGCCTCGCGGCTCAGGGTGAGTGTTACCGGAATCAGGATCGCCACCACCGCGGTCGAGCTCATCACGCTGCCGAGCACCGCCGCGACCAACATCAGCATGACCATCAGGCGGGCCTCACCGGTGCCGCCGACCCGCAGCAGCCAGGCGCCGATCGCGTGGGCCACCCCGGTGCGAGTGAGAGCCTCGCCGAGGACCAGCAGCCCGGCGACGAGGATGACCACCGGATCGCCGAACCCCGACACCGCCTCCGCCGGGGTCAGCACGCCGCTCAGCGCCAGCGCCAGCAGGACCCCGAGTGCCACCATGTCGAGCCTCACCCGACCGCTCGCGAAGAGCAGGCTGGCGACGCCGATCAGGACGAAGACGAAGAGGGTGTCCCCGGCCATCGTTGGATCACGTCTCGCGAGCGCTGCGCAGGTGGGTCATGGGCTCTGCCTCGCAGATGTCAGCGATAGTCACTTCCATTCTCCCTCCCGGTCAACCCTACCACTACCCGAAACCTCTCGGAGGCCACTCGGAGCGGAACCGGGAGGCAACCGACCTTCCCGTACAGCCGTAGGGAGCGTATTTCGGCGGTTGCGGGACTCTGGCACGTTGGAACGTCTCTACGACGCCCTGTTCATTCTCTGGCGCGCGAGTGCCAATCGATCCGAGAGCTCCAGCGCAGGGGTTGTAGACAGCCAGACCGTGAAGACAACAGAAGAGGGGGGGCTTCCGGCCATGATGCAGGCAAGAAAACTAAGAAAGAGAAAAGCCACTTCGTCATGGACGTGACCGGCTTCCCCTTGGCGATCGCCCGGATCCTGTCTGCCTTCGTTGCCATTCTCATCCGACGGTTGGGACCGACGTGATTATTCGGCTACACCTTCTTAGAATGGGTCTGCCGCACGCGCACCGTCGAACGGCGGCGGTGGTCGGAGGGCTGACCAAGCCTGACCTGGACGGCGGGCCGTCGGAAGGTAGCGCCACCTTCCAGCTGGAGTCCTTCGCAGGTCGACTCGAACCTGCGCGGAGCGGGTTTCCGGGACCAGACGTCCGCCTGCCGGGGACGGACATCCAACCATGCCGGAGCCTGCCGTTCGCAAGGTGCTAGGATTGTCACGAGCAGGATACCCGATCCGGGTTCCCTCTCGGGTCGGTGATCCCAGACCTGTTCAACGGGAGCGCCCCGTGAGACGAGTTCGTTGGATCGCCGCTCTTATCCTCTGCGCCGGCGCCGCGGTCGACTCGGCTCAGCGCATCTGCCCGACGAGGCTGTGGCTAGAAGACTTCGACCATGACAACTACAGCCCGTCCGAGGTCTCTGTCGACGGAGGCCTCCTGGTGACCGCGGAGGGGTACGGGATCGGCGTGTGGGACCTGAGCGAGCCACTGGCGCCGCGCAGGCTCGCGACCTTCGAGGCGCCCCGGCCGCTGGCGCTGGCGCTCGACGTCACCACCGCGTACCTGCTCGACGAGGCGACCCTGCGCATCGTGGACCTCTCGATTCCCGACCATCCGCGACTCGCAGGGTCGCTGCCCGCACCCGAGTGGGCGAACGCCATGGCGGTCTCCGGCAACACTGTCTACCTGGCCGCGGGATCCACGTTGACGATCGTGGACGCCACCGACCCCGGCAGTCCGACGGTGGTCGGCAGCCTGGGGATCGACAGTGTAAGTGTGTTCGGAATCGCGGCGGAGGGCGCCACCGCGTATCTCGCCGGGTACTTCGGGCTGGTGATCGTGGACGCATCCGACCCCGCCGACCCGAGGGTCGTCTCCACCTTCGAGTGGTGGGACTTCTTCTGGCAGGCCGTAGTCGTCAGCGGACCACGGGCCTACCTTGTCGACCCGGTGCACGACGTGATCTCGGTCCTCGACGTCTCCGACCCGACCCAGCCCTCCCTGGAGGGCTCGTTTCACGCCTGGTCGCAAGCCGGCCCGGACCCGGTGGTGGTGGGAAACGTCGTCTACGTCGCGAACGGAGCGCACGGCGTGTCTGCCGTCGACGCGACCGACCCGACAGCGCCGGTGGTTATCAGGACGCCGGAGCTGCGCGGCCGGGTGGAAGGTCTCGCAGAAGCCGACGGGTTCCTCTACGTCGCCAACAGCATGGAAGGCGTGCAGATCCTGGACGTACTCACACCCACCCAGCCGTGGCGGCCCGGAACACTGGCCCTGCCAGAGAAGTGGGTGGACGACGTCGTTCTGGCGGGAACGACAGCGTACGTTGCGGGCCGCAGCGGAAACGGGCTGCACGTCGTCGACGTCTCCGAACCGGCCTGGCCGACGCGGATCGCACACCTCGACGTCCCGACCCGCTCGCTGGCTCTCCGGGGTGACGTCCTGCTCGCCTGGTATGAGGGCACGCTCACCGCGGTGGACGTTGCGGATCCCGCCGCGCCGCGGGTTGTCGGATCGGTCGTCACCGGCGATGCCGGTACGGTGACGGGCCGCGGCGACCTCGTGGTGAAAGGCGGGACGGCCTACGCGGTCGATTCCGGCGGCCTGCGGACCATCGACGTGAGCGACCCGGGCGCCCTGGCGGTCCTCGGCACGTTGGACGAGTGGAATCAGGTGTGGGGAGTCGCCGTCAACGGCCACACGGCCTGCCTCAGCCTCGGTCCCGACGGGGTGGCCGTCGTCGACGTCAGCAATCCCGCCCAGCCCGTCACGGTGGGCACCCTCGACACGCCGGGGTCGTCCACCTCGCTGGTCGTGGTGGGCGGCCTCGTGTACGTCGGCAGCTCCGAGGGCGAGTTGACGATCCTCGACCTGGCGGAGCCGGCGGCGCCCACCGTGGTCGGCCGGGTGGAGAGCCCGAGCCCGGCCGACGACATGTGGGTCGTCGGAACCACCCTCTACCTAGCCGACAGCTGGAGGGGCGGGCTACAGCTTTTCGACGTCTCGGACCCGGCCGCTCCCCGCCGCATGGGAGGGATCGGGGTCCCCGCGGCCACGGTGGCCGTGGACGGCGGGACCGCAGTGGTGGGCGACGCCGACCTGGAAGTGGTGGACGTCTCCAACCCCGCGAGCCCGGCCCTCCACCGTTGGGAGCGCCTTTCGGGGTGGGCACAGGCGCTCGCGGTCGAGGACGGGCTGGCCTACACGGCCACCTACCGTCGGGGCATGGACATCTTCGACGTCTCGGACCCGGGCGGACCCGTCCGCATCGGTGGCAACGCCGCCCTGGGGTTCATCACCTGGGACATCGCAGTTGCGGGCGACACCGCCTACCTGGGGTCGCGCGGCTTCCTCGAGATCGTCGACGTCGCGGATCCCACGGCACCGGTGTCGGTCGGGTACGTCGTCGCCCCCCAGGGGGTCCGGGCCGTGGCGGTAGAAGGCCCGCGGGCCTACTTCGTGTCCGGCTCCAGGCTGGCGGCGGTGGATGTCTCCGACCCGCGCTCGCCGCAGGAACTCGGCTCTTCGGGAGTGCGGCTCGGGTACGACCTCGCGGTCGTCGGCACCACCGCCGTCGCCGCCGAGGGGGAGCACGGTATCCAGGTGTACGACGTCGGCGATCCCCAGAGCATCACCGACGTCGAGCTGTCACTCCCGGGGACCTGCGTCGCCTGCAGCATGAGCGGGACCACGGCCTACGTCGCCTGCCGCGACGGGGGGCTGCAGGTGGTGGACCTCGCCGATCCCGCGGCGCCCGCCGTTATCGCCTCGGTGCCGTCGCTCTCCTCGGCCAGCGCCGTCACGGTCCACGGGGACCGGCTGTTCGTGGCGGGTGAGGACCGGGTGTACGTGCTGGACGTGTCCGATCCGTCGGCACCGGTGGTGCTGAGGAGCTTCGCGCCGCACCGGCAGGTGTACGACCTCGCCTTCGCCGACGGCGTGCTCCACCTGGCCGAGGGAGCGTTCCTCGAGGGCGTGTCGCTGGACTGGAGTCGGTGCCGGGCCGAGCGCCCCGCGGAGTTCCAGGTAGCTCGCTGAGCCGGTCTCCCCGGAAGCTCGGCCCGCCATCCCTCGCGCGATTCCGCCACGAATATCGACGTCCGGACCGTCCAGACCGGTCCGAAGGCCCAGGCCGGCGGGTCGACTGCGCGATCCTCTCGGCCTGCGGGATGAGCTGATCCGTTCCGCCAGGCTGACCCCGGGCCCACTGCCTTCTGTTTCGCGGGCCGCGTCGGCGGCGCCGATGCGACCTCCCGCCTACAGCCCGCAGGTCACGGCGGGGTTGAGGTGGGCGCCGCTTCTTCAATGCCTCCGACCGGTCATCGCGACCAGCCATCGCAGCGGTCCGGGCGCGACCGCTGCGCACCAGGCCATCAGCCGGAGCGGCAGCGGGTGGAACACGACCGCGCGTGGGCGACGGACGACGCCGAGCACCACCTCGGCGCAGCGCTCGGGAGAGGTCACTGGCAGCCACGCGCCGGCCTTGGGGATGTGGTCGTGCGAGCCCGGGTTGGCGGCGAAGTACTCGCTCGTCACCTCGCCGAAGTAGATCAGCGAGCTCGTCACCCCGGTCCCTCGCAGATCCTGGCGCAGCGCCTCGTGCAGGCCGCGCAGCGCCCACCTCGACGCGGTGTAGGCGGTGGCGCCGGGCCACGGGAGGACAGACGCCGGCGAGCCGATGTGGACGAGTCGTCCGCTACCCGAGGCAATCATCCCGCCGAGAAACGCCCGGCTCGTGTGCGCGGCGGCGAGGTACGGCGCACCAGCCATCGCATCGACCTGCTCGGCCGTGGTCTCCTCGAGGAACCGCCACGCCCCGGCGCCGGCGCTGTTGACCACCAGGCCGGCCCCCCCCCACGTCGCCCGCACGCGCTCGGCCATCGCGTCGACCGAGGAGCCGTTGGCGGCGTCGAGCGGCTCGGCGAGCGCCTCGCCCCCGCACCGTTCAATCTCACCGACCAGGCCGGCGAGCCGCTCGGCCCGCCTCGCCACCAGGACGACCCGCCAGCCATCGGCCGCCAACGCCCGCGCCGTCGCCGCGCCGATTCCGCTCGAGGCCCCCGTGACGACCGCGGTCCTGGCTCCGGATGTGTGCATGGACCGAGGGTAGCGCAGCATGACGCCAGGGCGGATCGGCAAGCCGCTGCATGCCCGATATTCTGACAAGCTCGTCCAGACCACGGTCGGCGGGCTTCGATCGACACTTCAGGGACTCACGGTGCTGCTGGCGAGCGCGGCCCCCGCCTCCGCCGCCGCGGCCCGGTGG
>CAZKKP010000191.1:0-752 GCA_964553295.1 uncultured Thermoanaerobaculia bacterium
AACGGCGACGACCCCGAGGCCGTGGTGTGGGCGGTGGAGCTGGCCGTTCGATTCCGCCAGGAGTTCCGCCGCGACGTCGTCGTCGACATGATCTGCTACCGCCGCCACGGCCACAACGAGGGCGACGAGCCGGCCTTCACCCAGCCCTTGATGTACCAGAAGATCCGCAACCGCCCGCCGGTTCGCCGACTCTACCAGCTCGTCCTGGAAGGAGAACGGGTGCTGTCGCTGGGCGACAGCGAACGACTCGAGCAGGATTTCAACGAACGCCTTTACGCGGCCTTCCGCAGCGTCAAGGAGAGCTGTCCGATCGAGCTGATCGACGCCCACGCCTTCAGCGGCCTGTGGTCGGGTCTGAACAACCCCTACAGCCACGATCCGGCCGAGACCGGCACGCCGCACGACCTGCTGACCGAGGTCGCCCGCGCCCTGACGACGGTGCCCGAGGGCTTCCAGCTCAACCCCAAGATCGCCCGGCGGCTGCCGGCGGTGATGGAGGCGGTGGCCTCCCGCGGCGAGGTGGACTGGGCGACCGCGGAGATGCTCGCCTTCGGCTCGCTGCTAATCCAGGGGGTGCCGGTGCGGCTGTCCGGCCAGGACTCGATCCGCGGCACCTTCTCCCAGCGCCACGCCGCATGGTGGGACTCCCGCACCCAGGAGATGTACCTGCCGCTCGCCCACATCCATCCCGAGCAGGCCCGCTTCTGCGCCTACAACTCGATGCTCTCGGAGGCGGCGGTGCTCGGCTTCGA
>CAZKKP010000191.1:762-7589 GCA_964553295.1 uncultured Thermoanaerobaculia bacterium
GGTGATCATCGACCAGTTCATCGCCGCCGCCCTCGACAAGTGGCAGCGCGGCTCCGGCCTGGTCATGCTCCTGCCCCACGGCTACGAGGGCCAGGGGCCGGAGCACTCGAGCGCCTACCTCGAGCGCCACCTCGCCCTGTGCGCCGAGGACAACATCCAGGTCTGCAACCCGACCACCGCCGCCCAGTACTTCCACGTCCTGCGCCGGCAGCTCGAGCGCAACATCCGCAGACCGCTGGTCATCATGACGCCCAAGAGCCTGCTCCGGCACAAGGTCGTGGCCTCGAGTGTCGACGAGCTGGTCTCGGGTCGATTTCACGAGATCCTTGACGACCCGGCGCCGCCGAGAGCACCGCGGCGACTCGTGGTCACCTCGGGCAAGCTCTACCACGACCTGGTCGAGGGCCGTGCCGCCGCCGGCGTCGACGACGTCGCAATCGTCCGGGTCGAGCAGCTCTACCCGTTCAACGCCGAGCTGTTCTTGAGGATCGTCGGGCCCTACCGTGGCGCCAAACAGGTCGTCTGGGCCCAGGAGGAGACGAAGAACCGGGGGGGCTGGTCGTACGTTTCCCCGATTCTCACCCAGCACTTTCCGGAGCACACGGTGCGCTACGTCGGCCGCGTCCCGAGCGCCAGCCCCGCCACCGGCTCCCTCCGCGTCCACCGCGAGGAGCAGGCTGCCATCGTCGCCGAGTCCCTCGCCCGCTGACCCGAGACGGCAGGGCATCTGGCAACGAGGTTTCGAACCACAGAGACACAGAGGCACAGCGCGGGCCAGCCGCAACCCAAACGCAAGGATGAACCACAGAGGCACAGAGGCACAGAGGGGCGGCGCACACTCCGTGACGTCGTCCCAAGTGATTCTTCAAGAGGTCTTTGCGTGGGTCCCCTGGCAGAAATCACCGCGGGAGTGATGCACTTCGGAGCCGGGAGTAGCACAGAGACTCAGACCGACGGCGCACGTCTTCCGGTGAGCGCTCACGGAGGCCTTGCCGGGTCATCATCACGGATCGTGAGCGGATGGGAGCAGGCCTCGACTCCGATATCTCCTCACCTCGGTGTCGTGCTCCCGCCGCGATCGTTCATCCAGCGTGGCGACAGCTCGTGGCACCATCCCACTCAAGAGATTCTGGGAAAACCGCATGGCACGACCTCTCGGGACTCATGACCCCCTCTGTGCCTCTGAGCCTCTGTGGTTCAACTCCATTCGGTGAGGCTGCAGACACCGTCAACACTGTGCCTCCGTGGTGAACTCCTGGCTCGCCGAGCGACGCCGGCCGGACGGCTCGACCGGGGGGGCGATCCGTGGTGGAATGGCGGAGCCATGAAGAGGACAAGGAGTGAGCGGGATGGCCACTGAGATCACGATTCCGACGATCGGCGAGTCGATTACCGAGGGCTTCCTGGCCGAGTGGCTCAAGGCCGACGGCGACTGGGTCGCGGCCGGCGACGAGGTGCTCGTGCTGGAAACCGACAAGGTCACCATGAACGTCACCGCCGACGGCTCGGGCCGGCTGAAGCGTGGAGTGGAAACCGGCGAGACCGTCCAGGTCGGACAGGTGGTGGGCACTCTCGAGCAGGGTGACAAGCCCGCCGCGGCGGCCGCCCCGACGGCAGTGGAGGCCGAGGCAGGAGCGGAGGGGTCGGCGCCCGAGGTCGACACCTCCGAGCTTGCGCCGGCTGTGCGCCGGCTGGTGGTGGAGCACGACCTCGACCCGTCCGCAATCGAGGGCACCGGGCGCGGCGGTCGGTTGACCAAGGAGGATGTGCTGCGCCATCTGGCGGCGCCTTCCGCGCCCGAGCCCGCGCCACATCCGGCGGCCGAGGCCACACCGGCGCCCGAGAGCCCGCCGCCGGCCGCGACCCCGCAGCCGGCCGCGCCGCAACCGGCGCCCGGCGAGCGTCAGACCCGCACGCCCATGACCCGGCTGCGCCAGCGCCTCGCCGAGCGGCTCACCGAGGTCCAGCGCACCGCCGCGATCCTGACCACCTTCAACGAGGTGGACATGAGCCGGGTGATGGCGCTGCGCGCCCGCTACAAGGAGGTGTTCACGAAGAGGCACGAGGTCGGCCTCGGCTTCATGTCCTTCTTCGTCAAGGCGGCCGTCGACGCGCTCAAGACCGTGCCCGAGGTCAACGCCTACATCGACGGCCCGGACCTGGTGACGAACCACTACTACGACATCGGCGTCGCGGTGTCCTCCGACAGGGGCCTGGTGGTGCCGGTGGTGCGCGACGCCGACCGCCTGAGCTTCGCCGAGGTGGAACGGAAGATCGCCGAGCTCGCCGGCAAGGCCCAGGACCGCCGCCTCGAACTCTCCGAGCTCACCGGCGCGGTGTTCACCGTGTCCAATGGCGGCATCTTCGGCTCGATGCTCTCGACGCCGATTCTCAACCCGCCGGGCAGCGCCATCCTCGGCATGCACGCGATCAAGAAGCGGGCCGTGGTGGTCGACGACGAGATCGTCATCCGGCCGATGATGTTCCTCGCCCTGTCCTACGACCACCGGGTGATCGACGGTCGGGAGGCGGTGACCTTCCTCAAGCGCGTCGTCGACTGCCTCGAGAGCCCCGAGCGCATGCTGCTGGAGGTGTGAGATGGCCGAGCAGAGCCACGACCTGGTCATCCTCGGCGCCGGCCCCGGCGGCTACGTGTGCGCCATCCGCGCCGCCCAGCTCGGGCTGAAGACCGCCCTGGTCGAGAAGCGGCGAACCCTCGGCGGCACCTGCCTCAACGTCGGCTGCATCCCGTCCAAGGCGCTGCTCGAGTCGTCCGAACTCTTCGCCGCCGCCCGCGACCGCTTCGCCGAGCACGGCATCGGGGTCGGCAAGCCGAAGCTCGACCTCGAGCGGATGATGCAGCGCAAATCGGCGGTCGTGTCCGAGCTCGTCGACGGCGTCGCCATGCTCATGAAGAAGAACAAGGTGACCGTCCTCACCGGCCACGGCGTGCTGAAGGCCCCCGACACCGTCGTCGTCCACGGCGACGCCGGCGACACCACCGTTAAGGCGAAACACGTCTGCCTGGCCATGGGCTCCGAGCCGGTCGAGCTGCCGTTCCTGAAGTTCGACGGTGAAAGGGTGGTCTCCTCCACCGAGGCGCTGTCCTTCGCCACGGTGCCGAAGAGCCTGTTGGTGATCGGCGCTGGCGCGGTGGGTCTCGAGATGGGCAGCGTCTGGCGCCGGCTCGGCGCCGAGGTGACGGTGGTCGAGCTGCTTCCGACCATCACCCCCTTCGCCGACAAGCAGATGTCGAAGTCTCTCGAGCGGGCGCTGGCGGCCCAGGGCATGAGCTTCCGCCTGAGCTCGAAGGTCACCGGCGCCGAGGTGCTCAAGACCAAGGTCAAGCTCACGGTCGAGCCCGACAAGGGGGAGCCGGAGACGATCGAGGCCGAAAAGGTGTTGGTGGCGGTCGGCCGCCGGCCGGTCACGGCCGGCTGCGGCCTCGAGGAACTCGGCGTCGAGCTCGACGGTCCCCGCATCAAGGTCGACCACGATTTTCGCACTTCGGTCGACGGCGTCTTCGCGATCGGCGACCTGATCCACGGCCCGATGCTCGCCCACAAGGCCGAGGACGACGGCCTCGCCCTGGCCGAGAAGCTCGCCGGCCTGCCCGGCCACGTCGACTACGACCTGGTGCCCAACGTGGTCTACACCGAGCCCGAGCTGGCCTGCGTCGGCAGGACCGAAGAGCAGCTCAAGGAGGCGGGCATCCCCTACTCCACGGGGCGGTTCATGTTCCGGGCCAACGGTCGCGCCAAGAGCCTCGGCCAGCTCGAGGGCATGGTCAAGATCCTCGCCCACAAGGACACCGACCGCCTGCTCGGCGTCCACATGGTCGGCCCCCGAGTGTCCGAGCTCATCGCCGAGGCGGTGGTCGCCATGGAGTTCCGCGGCTCGGCCGAGGACCTCGCCCGGATCTGCCACGCCCACCCGACGCTGGCCGAGGTCGTCCGCGAGGCCGCCCTGGCCGTCGACAAGCGCGCCATCCACGGTTGAGGTCGCACCCGCTCGACCGCAGACCGTACGCGGCCGACTCCCCACGGAGGTCGAAACATGATACGGTCAACCACGATGATCACCAGCTCAGAATGAGTTGGCTTTCTGCGTCGACGAAGGGGCCCTGTACATACAGGACAGAGGAGGAGATCATGGCGAAGATGCAGCGCGTCGGTTGGATGACGTTCGGAATTCTCTTCATCGGACTCTCTGCGGCGCACGCCGGCGTTGGTCACAACGCCTACGCCGAGGTGGCGACCGGGGTCGTCGAAGCATCAGCGCCGACGCCGGCCGTCGTCGCCGGCGACGCGAAGGCCGGGCGCGACATCGGCGCCGCCTGGGAGGTCATGGCGCCGCTGCCGGCGGGCCGGGTCTTCGCGGCGGTGGTCGCTTCCGGACCCTATGTCTTCGTGATCGGTGGAACCAGCGACGCCGGCGCCTCGACGCCGACCAACACCGTCTACCGCTACACCACGGCGACGAACACCTGGCAGACGATGACCGCCATGCCGGCTGCACTGGACTCGATCGACGGCGTCGAGATCGACGGCGTGATCTACATCCCGGGCAAGGAGCCCGACAACAACACCTACGCCTACGACGTCGCCGGCGACTCCTGGAGCACCATCGCCGCCAACAACGGCTACACCTCCGCCTCCCAGTACCAGGTGGTGGCCATCGGCACCGATCTGTACGTGCTCGGGGGCATCAAGAGCAGTGCCTCCACCACCCAGGTGTGGCGCCTTGACACCACCACCAACACCTGGTCGGCCGGCGTGCCGATGCAGAACTCACGGACCTCGTTCTCGGCGGCGGCCATCAACGGAAGCATCTACGTCGCCGGCGGCGTCCTCTTCCCCGGCTTCACGCCGGACATGACCGCAGAGGTCTTCAACGGCGTCTCGTGGAGCTACATCGCCAGCCTTCCCAATGGCGGCGGCGCCTACACCCGCTGGTCGTACAACGCCGACGGCGTCGGCCTGGACGGGATGTGGCTGGCCGCGGGTCGGCGCGACGCCGGCTGGACGGTGCTCAACCACGCCGCGTACTACGACCCGACCACGAACACCTGGACCGACTCACCCACCGTGCCCACGCTGAACCAGGGTCGGGTGTACATGGAGGGCGCGGTCGCCGCCGACGGTTACTTCTACGTCATCGGTGGTCGCGACGGCGCCGGTTCGATCGTCTATGCAGACAACGAACGGCTGCAGACCAACGGCCCGATCCCGGTCGAGCTGCAGCTCTTCTCCGTGGAGTGACGAGGAACGCGCCGCGGAGGACGGCTGCTGAGGGTGCAGCGACGACTGGGGGTCCAGGCCGGGCCGGAAGGGTAGAATCCTCCCGTGCCCGGCATGGACCGCATCGCCAGATACGAGCTGATCGAGGTTCTCGGCAGGGGTGCGGTGAGCACCGTCTACCGCGCCCGCGACCCGGTCATCGGCCGCGAGGTGGCGCTGAAGACCCTCGACCTCGCGAGCCTCGGGCCACGCTCTGCCGAGTATCGCCTGCGCTTCGAGCGTGAAGCGCGGGCGGCCGGCCAGCTCGCCCACCCGGGAATCGTCACGGTGTACGACGTGGGCGAGGCGCCGGATCGCCAGGCGCTGTTCCTGGCCATGGAACACGTCGACGGCGGCACCCTGCGCGACGCCATCGAGGCACGGGTCCCCGTCGAGCCCTGGCATGCCGCCGAGCTCGGCGCCCGGCTGGCAGAGGCCCTGCAGGCGGCCCACGACGCGGACATCGTCCACCGCGACGTCAAGCCCGCCAACGTGCTGCTCGGCAGCGACGGCGCGGTCAAGCTGACCGACTTCGGCATCGCCCGGCTCGGCATCTCCGACCTCACCCGCTCGGGCTCGACGGTGGGAACGCCATACTACATGGCGCCCGAGCAGATCACCGCCCAGCCGGTGGACGGTCGTGCGGACCTCTACGCCCTGGGCGTCATCCTGTACGAGCTGCTCGCCGGTCGACGCCCCTTCGCCGCCGAGGCGATCGGCGAGCTGGTGCACCGAATCACCACCGAGACGCCACCTGCTCTGGGGAGCCTCAGGCCGGAGCTGCCGGAGCTGCTGACCTCGGTGGTCGACCGCTGCCTCGCGAAGCGCCCCGAAGACCGCCCACAGAGCGGCCGTGCCCTGGCCGCCGCGCTCAGAGAGGCCTGCCCGACTCCCGCCGGGCCGATCGAGCTGCCCTGGGCGCGGCCAGCGGCGCAGCAGCCGCCCCATTCCGCCGACATCCTTGCGAGGACCCTGCCGGGGGACCCGATGCACACGCGCGAGATGGACGTCTCGCCGACCACCCTGATGGCGGGCTCGAGCCGCAGCGAGACGGCGCCCGGCCGGCACGCCCGGCGGTGGCCGCTGGTCGCGCTAGGGGTCGCCGGCGCTGCCCTGGCGATGACCGCGGCACTCCTGGTGTGGGCGCCGGACCCGACCGGACGCACCACGCTCGACGACAACGCCGGACGGTTCCGCGAGGCCGCGGTGAAGCTGCAGCAGGGGTACGACACTCTCGAAGCCGGTAACCCCGAGGGGGCCCTGGCAGCGGCCGCGGCGGTGCTCGCCGCCGCCCCCGGCTCGCCGGCGGCCCAGGAGCTGTTCGCCCGTTCCCACGCGGAGCTTGAGCGCCGGCGTCCCGAGCGGCTCGAGAGGCGTCCCGAAGCCTCAACCCGGGCGCCCGTTCGCCTCCCGTCCGCCCGTCCGGTGGCTGCGCTGCCCACTCCGACGATCCCGGCGCCCGCGCCGCCGCCGCCGGTGCTGTCCATACAGTTCGTCAGCCCACTGCCGGAGGGATCCCTCGTGGTGAAGGTGGACGGCAAGAGGCTC
>CAZKKP010000192.1:0-1465 GCA_964553295.1 uncultured Thermoanaerobaculia bacterium
CCCCCCCCGCCCCGAAACCCCGCCGCCCCGATGCCCACCGTAGCTGCCCCGCCCGCTACCCCGCCCGCTATCCCTGACGCTGACCCCTGACGCTGCCCACTGTCGCTGCCGGCTGTCGCTGATTGCTGCCCCTGCCCCTGTCCCCGCTCCTCCACCCGCGTACAATCCACCCATGACGGAAATCACTTCGGACGAGATCTACGAGTCGATCGCCCGGCGGGCGCAACGGGGGATGACGCTGCGCATGCTGGTGGCGGAGCTGCTGGAGGAGCACCCGGACGAGCTGGAGGACCGGTCGCAGGCTCGGGCGGCGCTGCGCTCGGGGCTGAAGGCGCTCGAGCGCTCCGGGCGGGTGGTGCTCGGGCGGGGCAAGCGCTACTACGTCGCCGAGGCGGCTGCGACGGTTTCCGGGGTGCTGAGGATGCACTCGGCGGGCTTCGGGCTGGTGCGCTCGGGCCGGGCGGACGAGGCGCCGGTACGAATCGAGCGCGGTGGGCTCAAAGGGGCTCTCGACGGCGACACGGTGCTGGTGCGGCTGGAGACGGCGCGGCGGCGGGCGCGCGCCGAAGGCCAGCGCGAGGGCGTGGTCATTCGCGTGCTCGAGCGCGCCCACTCGGAGATCGTCGGCCGCTGGGTCGAGGAGCAGGGGCGGCCGCACGTCAGGCCTCTCGACCGCCGGCTGAGGATCTCGGTGCTGGTGACGGCGGTCGCGCCGGAGGTTGGGGCGCTCCACCATGGCGACTTCGTGGTGGTGGTGCTGGACTCGGTGTCGGAGCGCACCGGGATCGCCCGGGGGCGGCTGACCGAGCGCCTCGGCAGCCCCGGCGACGTCGGGCTCGAGGACCGTGTGGTGCTGCGGTTGCACGGGATCCAGGAAGAGTTCCCGCCGGAGGCGCTCGTCGAGGCGGCCGCTGCGGCGCGTTCCGGGATCACCGAGGCGACCCTTGCCGGACGGCGCGACCTGCGCGACCGGCCGATGGTCACCATCGACCCCGAGGACGCCCGGGACTACGACGACGCGGTCGACGCCGAGCCCGGCGAGGGTGGCTCGATCACGGTGTGGGTCCACATTGCCGACGTCGGCGCCTTTGTCCCTCAGGGCTCGGCGCTGGACCGGGCGGCGCGAGACCGCTCGACCTCGGTCTACCTGCCGGGGCGATGCGTGTCGATGCTGCCCGAGGAGCTCTCGGGCGACGCCTGCTCGCTCAAGCCCGACGAGGACAGGCTGGCCTTCTCGGTGCGCTACACGGTGCGGCCGGATGGGCGGCTGGGCAAGGCCGCGGCCTGGCCGTCGGTGATCCGTTCGCGCCGGCGCTGCACCTATGCCGAGGTTGCGGCCTGGCTGGAGGCGCCGCCCGAGGCTTGGCCTGCCGAGACCTCACTGTTCGCGCGCTCGCTGGCCTGGTGCCACGAGGCGGCGCGGCGGCTGAGCCGGGCGCGGCACGACGCCGGCAGCCTCGACTTC
>CAZKKP010000192.1:1475-4902 GCA_964553295.1 uncultured Thermoanaerobaculia bacterium
TGCTGCTGCTCGACGACGACGGCGTGGTGGTGTCGGTGCGGCCGGCGCCGCGCACCGCCGCCCACCGGATGGTCGAGGAGCTGATGGTGGCGGCCAACCGGGTGGTCGCCGAGATGCTCATCGCAGCCGGCCAGCCGGCGCTGCACCGGGTGCACGACCGGCCCGACCCGCGGCGGCTCGACGAGCTCGCGGTGTCCCTCGCCGGCGTCGGGGTCGAGGTCGACTGGGACCCGGCCGCGGTCGGCGTGCAGGATCTCCAGGCGGTGCTCGCCGAGGTCGCCGGCAAGCCCTCGGAGCGGATGGTCTCGATGCTCGTCCTGCGCTCGCTGGCACGGGCAGTCTACAGCCCCGAGCCGCGCGGCCACTATGCCCTGGCGGCACAGGCTTACGCCCACTTCACCTCGCCGATTCGGCGCTATCCGGACCTGGTGGTCCACCGCATGCTGCGGCGGCTGCTCGCCGAGGGTCGGCCGGTCGGCGAAAAGGAGAAGGCAGCTCTGGAGCGGCGCTACACCGAGCTCGGCGAGCACTGCTCGGCGCGGGAGCAGCGGGCCGAGGCGGCGGAGCGGATGGCCGTGCAGTGGCGCACGGTGCGCTTCCTCGTCGACAAGGTCGGCGAGGTCTTCGAGGGCCGGATCTCGGGGGTGACCGAGTTCGGCCTGTTCGTGCAGCTCGACGAGTACGCCATTGACGGCCTGGTCCACGTCTCCGAGCTGGTCGACGACTACTACGCCCACGACGCCGCCGGCCACCGGCTGGTCGGTGAGCGCACACGCCGCGACTGGCGGCTTGGTGACGCCATTCGGGTGCAGATCGTCCGCATCGACGAGGAGGCGATGCAGGTTCAGCTGGCGCCGGTAGGCGTCCGCCCCGACGCCCAGGCCCTGCGCCGCCCAGAGCGCCGCCCCCGCCCGCCACTGAAGCGTGGCGCGCCGCCGAAGAAGGGTACGCGGGGAGGCGGCCGCAAGAGGCGCCGGTAGCCGCAAGGCAGTCCGATTCGCTGCGCGAATCGGAGGAAGCTCGCGGCCGATGAGATTGCCTGGTACGAGGCCGAGCGCGCTCGGTGGTTCCGAATCTCGTGATTTCTGCCCTGTTCTCTCTTCCGATTCGCGCAGCGAATCGGATGGCCTGCGCGCTTCCGGGTCACGCGGGTCGCGACTCGACCTCGATTCGGAGGACCGCCTCGCACGCCTCGGCCCAGCGTCTCGCAAAGCCGATGGTCGGATTCGAGGTCCAGGCCTCGGCGCGGGACACGGCCTGCTGGGAGACCCCCAGTCGGCGCGCGAGCTCGGATTGGCTGAGACCTGCACCCTCTCGGGTCAGTCGCAGCAGGTATCCGGGCTGGTCGCGCTCCCAGCTCGGGAGGCGACCCCAGCGACGGAGCGTCCGCCACTCGAGGAATGCCCGAGGTCGGCCGCGTCTGAAACCCGGAGGATGGCTGGTGGTTGCGGAAGGGCTCATGTCGGCCCGTTGACTGCCCACTGCTCGATGTCCGCGGCTTGCGGCGGAGCGCTGGCGTGGCGCCGGTCGAACTCGACCAGGGACTCGAGGGCCGCCTCGAAACCCTGCTCTGCCAGCCCATCCTGGACTCTCGAGACGTCGATCTCCGATCGCCGGATCGTCCACAGCACGTAGGCGTTGGCGCCGTCGGTGGCGGACTTCCAGTGGAGCCACGCCCCGAGGCGGTCGATGAGGAGGTCCTCAACGGAGATCGCGAGAACGCTCACGTCGCCGATCCGGAGGTGCTGCGTCCGCTCCTTCGGCCCGAGCGAAGAGCTTGGGAACTCCAGGAAAACCTGGCCTCCCTCGTGGATCCAGTGCCTGCCGTGCCGCTCGAACCCGCCCCGGGCAAGCTCTGCGGCCACGGACGGGGTGACATCACCGACGAAATCGAGGTCTCCCGTGGTGTAAGCCCCGTTCGTGTAGAGCTCGACCGCCGCCCCGCCGACCAGTACGGGTGGGCGGCTTTCCGACGCGAAGAGGCTCTGAACCCAAGCAGCCAACTCGGCTGTGCGCGCGGGACCCTCCGCCATTGCCAGGATCATGTCGATCTTCACAAATACAATCTATAATTTGTTATTCCTGGACGCAAGCGGAGAGGCATCGAGATTCCTCCGATTCGCGCAGCGAATCAGATGACCCTTGACATTTTCAGGAGAACCACCGACATTACAGAACGAGCGTTCGGTTTGTTACAGGAGGAGCCCCCCGTGGCGGTCAACGGGCGCCAGGCCGAGAGAACCGAGGTCGCGGTGACGCGGGCCCTCGACGCGGCGCTGCGACTGTTCTCCCGCCAGGGCTACGGCGCCACCTCGATGCGCCAGATCTCGACCGAGAGCGGGCTGTCGGTGGGCAACCTGTACCACCACTTCGGCTCGAAGGAGCTGATGTTCCAGCAGCTCATCGACGGCTACTGGCAGCGGCTGCTCGACCCCGAGGACCGCCTGCAGAAGGTCTTCGCCCGGGCGGCCTTCCCGGAGGACCTCGAGCAGCTGGCGGCGGCGATCGAGGAGTCGGTGGAGCTCAACTCCGAGCACATCATGCTCATCTTCATCGACGTCATCGAGTTTCGCGGGCAGCACATCCGGCGCTTCTACGAGACCATGGCCGACCGTTTCCGGGCGGCCTATGCCGAGAGCTTCGAACGCCGTCGGGCGGCGGGCCAGCTCGGCGAGGTCGACCCCCTGGTGGCGGTGATGGTCGCGACCCGGTGGCTTTATTACTTCTACACGGTGGAGAAGTGCTTCGGGGTGCCCATGCACTTCGGCATGAGCACCCACGAGGCGGTGGACGAGTTCATCAAGATTCTCCGCAACGGCGTGCTGCCGCGAGGGGCGGCGGCGTCGAACGGGGAGGAACAGAAGGGGCCGAGGAGGGGAAGATGAGAGATCGTTGGCGGAGCTGGCTGATGGTAGCGACGACCCTCGCTGTTGTGGTGGGGGTGGCGATACCGGTGGTGGCCCAGGAAGCGGCCGAGGCCATGGACGAGGAGACTCAGGCGGCGGTTGAGGAGGCTCTCAAGCGGCAGTTCGCCGGTGAGATCGTCGTCACCTCGCGGAAGACCGAGGAGAACATTCAGGACGTGCCGATCGCGGTCTCGGTGGTGACCGGCCAGGCCCTCGATGACATTGCGGCAGCGGACATCTCCGCCCTGCAGGGCTTCGTGCCCAACCTGTCGATCTACCAGGGGCGCAACCAGTCGACGACCCTGACGGCGTTCCTGCGCGGGGTCGGTCAGTCCGACCCGCTGTGGGGCGTCGACCCCGGCGTCGGGCTCTACATCGACGACGTCTACATCGCGCGGGCCCAGGGCGCCCTGCTCGACGTGTACGACGTCGAGCGGGTCGAGGTGCTGCGCGGGCCCCAGGGCACCCTGTACGGCAAGAACACCATCGGCGGCGCCGTCAAGTACGTCACCAAGCCGATG
>CAZKKP010000192.1:4912-7577 GCA_964553295.1 uncultured Thermoanaerobaculia bacterium
ATGTCGGACACCCCGGAGGGCCGCATCGCGATCACCTACGGCGACTTTGACACCCAGGAGGTGCGCGCCAACTTCTCCGGTCCGATCGTCGAGGGCAAGCTGCGCGCCAAGGTCGCCTTCGCCCAGATGACCCGCGACGGCTACGGCACCAACCTGTACACCGGCCGCGACGTGTCCGACAAGGACACCACCGCCTACCGGCTCGGCCTGGAGTGGCTGCCGGCTGAGCAGGTGTCGATCCGACTCGACTACGACCATACCGAGGACGACGCCGAGCCGGTAGGTTTGACCCGGCTGCAGCCGAACTTCCTCTGCCCTGTCTTCCTCGGCCAGCCGTGCAACCCGCTGCCGAACCTGTTCGACACCGAGAGCGGGCTGGCGCCCCTGAACAAGACCGAGTCGACCGGCTACTCGATGGTCCTGACCTGGGACATCGACGACGAGTGGCAGTTCAAGTCGATCACCGCCTACCGGGAGACCGACACCGAGAACAACATCGACTTCGACACCACGCCGGCGCCGATCGTCGACTCGGCGCCGATCTACTTCGACGACCAGACGACCCAGGAGCTCCAGCTCCTCTACAACGGCAGCGGTCGGCTGAGCGGCGTGATCGGGCTCTACTACTTCGACGGCTTCGCCGGCGGCACGGTGAAGGCGACCTTCGTCGGCGGCACCCACACCACCACCGACGGCGACATGAGCACCGAGTCCTACGCCCTGTACCTGGACGGCAACTACAAGCTGACCGACAAGCTGACATTCAACTTCGGCCTGCGGCCGACCCGTGAGACCAAGGAGGGGCGGGCGTTCAACGTTTTCAACACCGATTCCACGTTCCAGAACATCCTGTTCGTCACCGCCGACTTCAAGGACGAGGTGACCTTCGAGTCCTGGGCGCCGAAGCTCGGCCTCCAGTACCAGTTCAACGACGACGTCATGGGCTACCTCTCGGCCTCCCAGGGCTTCAAGAGCGGCGGCTACAACGTCCGCGCCCAGGAGTCGGTGTTCCCGGACTCGGCGCTGCCGTTCGACGACGAGCAGATGACGATGGCCGAGCTCGGCGTCAAGTCGGTGCTCGCCGACGGCCGCGTGCTGCTCAACGCCGCGGTGTTCTACGGCGACTACACCGACATCCAGGTCTCGACCTTCACCGACTACGACTCCGACGGCGACGGCGTCAACGACGCCTTCTTCGGCAACTTCCTCAACGCCGGCGACGCCACGGTGCAGGGCTTCGAGCTCGAGTACGTCCTCGACGCGACCGACTGGTTCGGGCTGTCGGGCTTCCTCGCCTATCTCGACGCCACGCCGGACAGCCTCCTCGACGCCAACCAGGACGGCCTTGTCGACACCCAGGTGATCACCAACGCCCCCGAGCTCACCGGCGCGATCCGGGCGAACGTCTACTTCCCGCTGTTCGGCGGGCTTGTGACCGGCAGCCTGGGCTACAGCTATCGCGACGACTCGGTGCTGACCAACGAAGGCCAGGGGGTGGAGCCCCTGATGCAGGACTCCTACGGTCTGCTCGACACCTGGGTGTCGTGGCTGTCGCCCAAGGCGAAGTGGCGCATCGGCATCAGCGGCAGGAACCTCACCGACGAGGAGTACCTGACCAGCGGCTACAACCTGCCGGCCCTTGGCGTGGTGGTGGGCTCCTACGGGGCGCCGCGGACCATCCTCGGCACCGTCGAGTACCGCTTCTTCTGATCTGAGTTCCCACCAGGTGTGCGTCGCTCTGCGGCGCACACCTGGCTCTCTCGCCGTCCGCAGGACGGCGAGCCATCGGCACGCGACGAGGAACAACGGAGGTCGTTCATGGTCGAGACAGGAATCGAGGGGAAGGTCGTCATCGTCACCGGCGGCTCAGCGGGCATCGGCCGGGCGACCGCCGAGCGCTTCGCCCAGGAGGGCGCTCGAGTGGCGGTGTGGGACGTCAACCGGGAGGCCGGCGAGGCGGTGGCCGCGGCGATCGCGGCGGCCGGCGGCGAGGCGGTCTTCACCCAGGTCGACGTCGCCGACTCGGCGGCGGTCGACGCGGCGGCGGCCGAGGTCGTCGGGCGCTGGGGGCGGGTCGACGTGCTGGTCAACAACGCCGGCATCGTGCGCGACGCTCAGCTGGTCAAGGTCAAGGACGGCCAGGTGGTCGGACGGATGTCCGACGAGCAGTTCCAACGGGTGATCGACGTCAACCTGAAGGGGGTGTTCAACTGCACCCGAGCGGTGGCGCCGTCGATCATCGCCGCCGGCGGCGGCACGATCCTCAACGCCTCGTCGGTCGCCTGCCTCGACGGCAACTTCGGCCAGACCAACTACGTCGCCACCAAGTCGGCGGTGATCGGCATGACCATGACCTGGGCCCGCGAGCTGGCCCGGTACAAGATCCGGGTCAATGCGGTCGCCCCCGGTTTCGTCAAGACCGAGATCCTGTCCGCGATGCCCGAGAAGGTGCTCGACGGGATGGTCGCGCGCACCCCGCTGGGGCGGATCGGCGACCCCATGGACATCGCCGAGGCCTACCTCTGGCTGGCGTCGGACGCTGCCGCCTGGATCACCGGAATCACCCTGTCGGTGGACGGCGGGCTGGTGATTGGAACGTGACGGGTGACGGGTGACGGGTGAAGGGTGAGGAGTGAGAAGTGAGGAGTGAGGGGGCAGGGGACGG
>CAZKKP010000193.1:0-7550 GCA_964553295.1 uncultured Thermoanaerobaculia bacterium
ATCCTGCGGTTTCGTCGGATCAGCGATACCCGATGCTGGCGGTCGTGCCCGTCACTGGGACACCCGGTGAGGGCGCGCTGTACCCGGGGCTCCGGCCCGGCGATTCGGGTCTCCGACAGCCGTCGTGGGCGCTGGTCGACCAGCTGCGGACGGTGGACAAGCGTCGGGTGAGCCGGGTATTCGGGGTGATCACAGCCGACGAGCTCGCGGCGATCGACGATGGCATCCGTCTGTTCCTGGGCCTCTGAACCACGCAAGCACCCAGGCTTGGCGTTTCAAAGCTGGCGTGAGCATCTCAGAAGCTCCCAGCCACCTCTTTGTGGTGGTGAAGCGCGCGAGAAAGGCAGAGACCGCAAAGGCGCGAAGCGCGCAAGGAGAAGCTGGCTCTGCGGGCTGTAAGATCCGAAGACGCTCGGCTGGTCTCGTCAACATCTCTGAAGCTTCGAGCATCGCTGCCGACCCGGGGCGAGAAGTGTGGAACTCTGTACGTGGTACCGTTCGCAATGTCATGAGGTTTCTGCCAACTGTTGTGCGCGCCAAGTTTCGCGGCGGTCACAGAATCCACCTGGTGTTCAACGACGGGCTGCAAGGCACTGTCGACTTTTCGTCCTGGCTCGACGGTCCGGTCTTCGAGCCGCTCCAGGACCCTGCCTTTTTCCAGCGGTTTTTTCTCGACGGCGGGACGGTGACGTGGCCCAATGGCGCCGACGTGGCGCCCGAGACTCTCTACGAACACGCCAAGGCCGACGAAGCCGCCTGAACCAGGATCCGCCCGGAGACCGGTCGCGGTGCTCGCCTACCTCGAACGGCCTGGCCGACGATCGGCGCAGTGATCGCCGGTCAGCGGGCGCCTCGTGTCATCCGCCGTTCTCGTGGAGGCGCCTGAAGGCGTCCCACTGGCTGACCGTGCCCTCCACCCAGAGCTCCGGCGCGCGGAGTGCCGTCGGGTGGTGCTCCGCAACGTGCCGGAACAGCCGCGAATCGACCTGCTCCAGCGCGGCCGCCCCGTCGGCCAGCTTGCACCCGGCGGCGTGGAAGACCATGTTCCCCGGCCGGTTGCCCATCTCCATGAACGGCTCCCACTGGCCGACCCGGGCAAAGGTGACATCGGACGGGATCGAGGTCAGACCGGGATTGTCGAGGTCGCTACGGCGCGCATGGTACATGGTGAGCTCTGCGCCCTGGTACATGTCGTGCTGCACGTTCAGGGGGTAGTCGGCGCGGCTGATTGGGCTCGGCCTGAAGAAGAACATGTCCAGCCGCCACCAGACGTCGTCGCCGATCGCGGTGGTGGGGATTGACCCGATCCCGAACCGGCCCTCACGACGGATCTCCACGTTGACCGGGTCATTGAAGCGGTGCAGCACCTCGACCTCGCGACCGAGGTACGGGTTGAGCCAGCGATCCAGAATCGCACCGCTGGCGAGGTCGCGGTAGACGCCGACCTCGCGGTTGAGCATCCGCCATCCCGCCTCGCTCCTCTCGAACCTCGCCGCCGAGAAGCCGTCGTAGGCGAACAGGGCACGGTTGCCCTCGCCGGGCACCATCCCCCAGACGCTTCCGGTCCAGTAGAAGGCCACCTCCGAGCCGTCCAAATCTCCGCGCATCTTGACGAGGGCGTCGAGCGCCTGCGCCGGGTCATCGAGGTCGAACAGCGGCGCTGCGCCGTTCGAGGCGCCGCCACCGCTGGCGTCGAGGCGCGGCAGGCTCGTCGCCGCGAGCAGCGTCGCCGCACCCTTGAGGGCGGTACGTCGGTCCATGGCTCACCTCGCTCGAAGCGGAATCTCGCAACGACCCGCGCGCTCAGTATCCCGCCCACGTGTCAGGGCCAGGAAGTTCCTCTTCACCGAACTCGATGGTATGCCGCCCATGGGGGCGTTTCAAGGCACCACAGGGCCATGAAGGGCTTGAGGGGCTTGAGGAAGGGCCGTGTCAACTGACCCTCAAACCCAGCCTCAGAACAGACCTCTACCGGCTCACCACCCTCTGGCGTGACAACGGGACGACTCACGAAGCTGCTGCGAGGCCCGAGCGTCCGGGAGGCCCACGCGGCGGCTGCTGACCGTCGGCACGAGCCAGGTGCCGCAGGATCCCGTCGACCACCTTCGGGTCGAGATGTGAGCAATGATCCTCATCTCACCGCCACACGAGGGACACACCAGCGGGTCGACCTCGTACACCCGTTTGACGAACTCGGCCCAACGGCGCCGCAACGTCGTGGCATCCGGATCTGGCAAGGGTGCCACCCTCGATCACAACCCGCGCCCGCCGATGCATACCCCAATCTCAACTCAAGATCCTCGGATCCTGAAGCCTTCTAATGGGTGGCACCGATCCGTTCCGGCACCGGAGACCACAGGGGTGAGGATCAGCGCCAGCTCTCGACGGCGAGCCCGGGGACACGACGCATCTCGTCGAGGTTGGCGCTGACGAGGACGGTGCCGGCCGCCAGCGCCTGGGCGGCGATCAGCATGTCGTTAGGTCCGATCGGCGTGCCGGAGCGCTCCAGTGCAGCGCGGAGCGAGCCGTAGGCACGGGCTGCGTCGCGCTCGAAGTCGAGCACCGCGACGTCGTCCAGGAAGAGGTCGAGACGGTGGTGGCTGGCCTCGGCCCGGGCGCTCTTGTCGGCGCCGAAACGCAGCTCGGCCACCGCGACGACGCTGATCGCAACCTCCTCAGGTGCGAGGGATTGGAGCTTGGCCGCCACCGACGGGAAGCGGCCGTTGAGGTAGTCGACGCAGACGTTGGCGTCGAGCAGGTAGCGCATGGTCAGTCGAGCTCCGGTCCAGGCTCAACCGGCGGTGGTTCGGCCGGCTCAGGGAAGTCGGGCTCACTCCCGGCAAGGGCGAGAAAGGCACTGCTCCACCTTCGCGTTCGAGGTTCCAGGATCAGTCGGTGACCGTCGCGGTAGATGAGGACCTCGTCGCACCCTTCGAGGCGATACTTGCGCGGGATGCGCACGGCTTGACTGCCTCCCGACTTGAAGACCTTGGCGACGTCGTTCATGATCCGATCCTCCCACAGGGGAGTATATACGAAATGTAATCCCTTCACCAGCCCTGTGTACGGGCGCCCTCCCTTCATGCGCACGGATATGACGCATCGGCGGCCACCAACTTGTGCAGACTTCGCCTTCGGAGGTCCGAGAGCGTCCGGAAAACGAGAAGACGTGCCTGGCACGCCAAAGACGAAAGACGTGCCTGGCACGCCATGCCGCCGTAACTGCGATGACCGCTCGGCCGGGAGTCTGCTAAGGCGGTAGGGCGTGCCTGGCACGTTTTTCGTTTTTCGTTTTTCATGCGTCGGCGCTGTGTGGTACGTGGCACCCTTCTCGAGTTGTGAGAGTTGTGGTACGTGGCACCCTTCCGGGTTTTCTTGGCCTGGCACGCGTACGCGTACACCCATCCTCACCTTCACGTCTTCGTTAGACCTGGCCTCGCATTCGAGTTGTGAGAGTTGTGGTACGTGGCACCCTTCTGGTGAGAGTGCTCAGAGAAACGGATTGTGGGCGACGACCCCACCGTAGTGCTGACCGTGGCTGAGGTCCTCGGTCAGGAGGGTCGTCGAGCGGCTGACGTTGGCGGCGTGAACGATGAGAGCATCCCAGAAGGAAATGCCGTACCGCTCCTCGAGACGAGTGGCCTCGACGACGGCCTCTCCGTCGTTCACCACGACCTCCCAGGCAAGGTAGTCGCGCAGCAGGCTGCGAGCTGTGTCGGCGGACAGCGGGTGGCCCGCCTTGCGCCGGACGTTGACGTAGGTCTCCTGGAGGACCTGAGTGCTCACGACGCCGTTCCGCTCTCGCCACAGGCCGAGAACGAGATCCCGCGCCACCCGATGGCGTTCGCCCGCCGACGTGTCGTGCGCGTAGACCAGGACGTTGCTGTCAACGAAGCAGCGTTCGCTCATGAAGCTCGTCCCTGCTCGATGGCCGCTGCCACTCGAGATCGTAGCCGTGAGCCAGCCGCTCTTCGGCCCGCTGGCGCGCGGCCTCGTAGGCCGTCTCGCGCCGGATCAACTCCTCGAGCTGATCCGACAGGAGCCGGCTGATCGAGAGACCGCGCCTCGCCGCCAGCACCTTCGCGGCGCGCACGACCTCGCCTTCCACCCGCAGCGTCAAGTTGGTCTTCATCGGTCTCCTCCACCTAGCACTGTATCCAGTGTAGCACTGAGATCAGTGCTGAGACCGGCAACAGTCGAAATCGGTCAGACGATTCAGACTCTGATTGACACAGGATCATCCATATCCATTGGCCATTGGTGCTTGAACATCTGAAGATGTTGACCTTGTTCCAGTCGGGATCGTCAGATATCAAAGCCAGGCACCGCTGTTCCACGGTGACGGTGATGGCGGCGGTGGTTCGCGGTTGAAGGCGGAGTCACTCCGCTGTTATACTCCGCAAGGATCGATTCTGCGTATAACCTGAGGCGACGGTGTTCCGGCGGCTGCCCACGACGACACAGGCGGTGTACAGCGAGCTCCTGGAGCGGTTGATCGTGCTCGAGGCGGAGGATGTGCTCGGCGCGGCGGGCTCCGGGAGCTTCGTCGGCAAGACGGTGAAGGGGCGGAGGTACTGGTACCTGCAGAAGAGTGAGGGGCGGAACAAGCGCCAGCTCTATCTGGGGCCCGACTCCGAGGCGTTGCAGGAGTGGATGAGCCACGTCCGGGAGGAGCGGGAGTCGAGGCGCGATCAGCTCGAGGGTGTGGCGCGCCTCGCCGCCATGCTCGCTTCGGGCGGCCTCACCCCGGAGACTGCGGGCATCGTCAAGGTGCTCAAGATCCTCGAGGAGGCGGAGGTGTTTCGGAGGGGGGGCGTGCTCGTCGGGACGGTCTCCTACCGCGGCCTCGGCGCCGCGCTCGGTGTGGAGTTGGAGGGGGCGTCGGTGCGCACGCAGGATGTCGACATCGCGCCCGAGCCAGACCTGGTGGTCGGGTTGCCGCCAGCGGCGCCGCAGACCTCGGTCGCGGACCGACTGCTGGGGGCCTCGGAGGGCTTTCAGCCTATCCCGAGCATCGATCCCCGCCAGCCGTCGACCTCGTTCTCGGTGCGGTCCCTTGACCTCCGGGTGGACTTCCTGGTGCCGGCGCGGGGGCGCACCGTGGAAGGCCCCGTCTTCGTGCCTCAGTTCGGGCTGTCCGCGACCCCGCTCCGCTTCCTCGAGTACCTCGTGGAGTCGCCCGTGCGCGCTGTGGTGGTGGGTCCGCGACCGGTGCTGGTCAACGTACCGCAGCCGGCTCGATTCGCGTTTCACAAGATCTACACCGCCTGTCAGCGCAGCGCCGCATTCCAGACCAAGGTTGCGAAGGACCTCGCCCAGGCATCGAGCCTGGTCGAGGTGCTCGCCGAGGACCGGCCTGACGACGTGATCGCGGCGTGGCGGGCGCTCGCTCCGTATCCGAAGGTCCGTCGTCGCGTCGAGGCAGCGTTCGACCGCCTGGCGCCACCCGCCGCCGCTGCGCTCGGCAGACTCCGTGCCCGGGTGGATTGAGCTGGAGCGCCGGCGGTGAGATCCGATGAGGTTGCCTCGATCGGTACGATCGGTAACCTTCGGTGCCTGGCTTGAATATCTGACGATCCTGAGTTGAACGAGGTCAACATCGTCAGATATTCAAGCACCGCTGTTCGTGCCTGGTGGGTGCCTGACACCATTCCGGAACATCATAAGTGGGTGCCTGACACCATTTCTGAGTCATGCCATGCTCCGCCTGTTGTGGATGTCGTGCCGTCTCATGTCAGCTCCCACAGTGCGCGCACCGGGACCGCGTACAGCCCTTCGCCGAAACCGACACTGGCCTCGCCGTCGTAGAGCACGACCCCTGCCATGAAGCGCTTGCCCGCGACTTCGCGCAGCTTGCGCAGGCCGCGGAAGTCGGCCGCCGTCACGGTGGCCGAGGCCTTGACCTCGACACCGGCCATGGCGCGACCGCCGCGCTCCAACACCACGTCGACTTCCACACCGTCCTTGTCCCGATAGTGGTGGAAGCGGATGTCGTCGTTACGCCAGCTTGCCTGCCGGCGCAGCTCCTGGAAGACGAACGTCTCCAGAACCTGCCCGAGCGTTCCACGGTCGCGCCACAGGTCATCGGCGTCGAGTCCCAGCAACGCGCAGGCCACACCAGTGTCGCCGAGGTGCAGCTTGGGGGTCTTCACGAGCCGGCTCAGCCGGTTGCTGTGCCAGGGCTGGAGCGGCTCCAGCAGGAACACGCGCTCTAGCAGCGTCACGTAGTCCTTGATGGTCGGCCTGCTGAGCTGGAACGGCGCGGCGAGGTCGCTCACGTTGAGCAGGCGCGCGGTCTGGCCGGCGGCGAGGGCAAGTAGGCGAGGGAGCGCATCGAGCGACGAGATCCGCGCCAGGTCGACCACGTCCCGCTGGACCAGAGCTTCGATGTAGTCGCGGTACCAGACGGCGCGGCGGCGCGACGTCGGGCGCGCCACCGCTGCCGGGTAGCCTCCGGTGACGATCCGTGCGGCGAGTTCCTGGCCCAGCCGCCCATAGCGCCGTGCCTTGAAGCCTGCGGAGAACAGCACATCGAGAAACGTGGGTGCTCGACCCGCCAGCTCGCACTGGGCCAGCGGGTGCAGGCGCAGGATCTCCATGCGCCCGGCGAGTGAATCGGCCAGCCGGGGAACGAACAGCACGTTGGCCGAGCCCGTGAGCAGGAAGCGGCCCGGGCGGCGATCGCGATCGACCGTCGCCTTGATGGCGGTGAAGAGCGCGGGGACACGCTGGACCTCGTCCAGGACGCTGCGTTCCGGCAGGTCGGCGATGAACCCGACGGGGTCGGCCGTCGCCGCTTCGAGCGCCACGGCGTCGTCGAAGCTGAAGTAGGCGTACCCCTGCTTCTCGCTGACCGCCTGCGCCAGGGTCGTCTTGCCGCTCTGCCGAGGCCCGTGGATCAGGACGACAGGCGAGTCCGCCAACGCGTCGTCGAGCGCCGGGGCCGCGAAGCGGGGGTGCAGGGTCTCGCGGGGCATCGCGGCCAAATGTAAGACGGAATGTCGTCTGATTGCAAGTGCGGCGGTCGTCCATTTGAAACCCTGAATGGGCGACACCTGCAGCGGTGCTCGGCGTCAAGTAGGAATGTGCGGTGACGACAATTACTCTTGTGCAAGAGAAGGAGAGGATCGTCGTCGAAGGAGGGCGACTGTGGGAAACCCCGAAGGGGTTTTCCAAGGCCTGTGGGAAGGTGGCCGTAGGCCAGCTTTCCATAGGCCGTCAGGCGCCCGACCGGGGAGAGGGGGGCCCGGGGGGAGAGGGGGCCGTTTTCCACAGTCAGCCTCGGCGTGATCATCATCAGCTTTCCTCAGAGCCTTCATCCTTGGCAGCTTGGGTCGTGGTCTCGGCGTTGCGTTTTTGGGCCACCTCGGCCCGGTAGCTCGGGCCCGTGAGCTCGAGGATCACCGAGTGGTGCACCAGACGTTCGATGGCGCAGGCGGTGGTCATCGGGTCCTTGAAGATCCGGTCCCACTGCGACAGGACGAGGTTTGAAGTGACCATCACGCTGCGGCGTTCGTAGCGCTCAGCGAGGAACGTGAAGAGCACCTCCA
>CAZKKP010000194.1:0-7537 GCA_964553295.1 uncultured Thermoanaerobaculia bacterium
CCGCTTCTCCAGGGTCTCGGCCGACAGGCCACGCTCGGCGAGCCGGGCACGCTTGACCCGGCCGAGGGAATGGCCGGTGAACACCAGGGGTCGGTCGAGCAGTCGGGCAAGCCGGGCCGCGACCACACCGGCGTCGGCGTAGTGCCCGTGCAGCACGTCGGGCACGCGGCCGAGGCCGCGGTAGTGGTGCAGCGCCTCGTCGACGAGGTGCGGCAGGTGGGGCCACAGGCTCTCCTTGTACAGGTAGCGGTGCGGTCCGCAGGGCAGCCGCACGATGAAGGCGCTCTCACCGATCTCCTCCACCGGCTGGGCGTAGATCGGGTCGAGCTTCACCGAGACGATCTGGCGGGTCAGCAGCTCGACCCGGTCGACCTCCAGATGTCGGCCGAGGGCCCGCGCGAGCTCGAGCACGTAGCGCACCTGGCCGCCGGTGTCGGCATCGCGGCCGAGCTCGGGGTCGGTACCGCGAATCAGCCCGTGGACGCTGACGAGGACGATGAAGAGGCCTCGGTCGGAGTTGGAATCGGTGGTCATCGGGGGTCTCCAGGAACGTTGGACGATGATCGGGGTCACCGCCGCCTCGCCCGGGGCGACGGGCCGCGGACCCGAACCGGTCAGCGCTCGAGGGAGCGCCGGTTCCAGCTTGAGCGAAGGCGGGCGTAGCTCTCGCGGCCGGCGATGACGGCGCCGCGCTGGCCGCACACCAGGGCCGCGAGCTCGAGGGCCCGCTCGAGGGTGTCCCGCCGCGACCAGCCTTCGAGCAGACCGGCGATCCAGGCTGCGCTGAAGGCGTCGCCGGCGCCGACGGTGTCGACCACCTCCAAGCCGGTCGATGGCGGCCGACCGGTCAGGGTGTCACGCTCGCCGAGCACCAGGGCGCCGTCGCCGCCGTGGGTGACGATCAGGGTGTCGAGGGCAAAGCGACCGTGAAATCGAGCCGCCAGTGCGAGGTCGTCGCGGCGCGAGGCGACCTCGCCCCCGGCCTCGAGAAGCTCGAGCTCGTCGTCGCTGAGCTTGGCCCAGCGCACGCCGAAGAGCAGCCGCTCGACCGTCTCGACCGACCACCAGGGCGGCCGCAGGTTGACGTCGAGGAAGACCGGGGCCGCGAGGCCGACGCGGAGCTCGGCGAGGGTCGCCGCGGTGACCGGCGAGCGGGCCGCCAGGCTGCCGTGATACAGCAGCGCGGTCGGCGCCGAGCCGACAGCCGCCAGAGCCGGCGCCGGCTCGACGGCATCCCAGGCGACGCCGGCCCGGATGTCGAAGCTCGGCTGACCCCCGGAATCGAAGCCAACCTCGACGGTTCCGGTCGGCCGCCCGCTGTCGCGCTGCACCCCGGCCGGGTCCAGCCCCCACAGCGACATCGCCTCGAGCACGCGGTCGCCAAGCTCGTCCGTACCGACACGGGTGATGAGCAACGGCTGATGACCGAGGCCGGCGAGATGCCAGGCGACGTTGAACGGCGCCCCACCGAGCACCTCGCTGCCGTCGGCGAAGCGGTCGAAGAGAACCTCCCCGAAGACGACCGGCCGTCCGGGAGAGTTCGCCTGTGAGATCGAAGGTGACGTCATCGAAGGCCTCCCGCGGCGTGCCGCCCGGCCATGCCGACGACCACCAGCACCACCGCCGACAGACCGAGCCCGACAAAGACCGGGTCCAACCCGATGTCGGCGTCGACCACGTTGAGGGCCACCGTGCTGCCGCCTCCCACCATGATGCTCCAGAAGGCCGCCGCACCCGATGGGCGGCGCCAGTACAGCGCCGCGAGGGTCGGCACGAGCAGCCCGGCGACCATGAACGAGTACGCCAGCAGAATCGAGTCGAGCACCGTCGGCACATACAACGCGAAACCGACCGAGCCGAATCCTATGACCAGGGTGAGGACCCGTGACAGGCCGAGGAGATGGGACTCTGACGACGACGGGCTCACATGTCGGCTGTACAGGTCGTCGACCGTGTTACCCACCGATGCGAGCAGACAGGAGTCCGCGGTCGACATGATGGCGGCAAAGTAGGCCGCCAGCACGAGGCCCGTCACGCCGAGCGGCAGGACGTCCCGGATGACGAGCGGCAACCCCATCTCGGGGTCGGCGGTCGGGTACAGGACCCGTGCGACGGTACCGAGCGCGGCGCCCATGAACGCCATCGCCGGGTACTCGAGTAGGCCGGCGACGAACCAGGCGCGCCGGGCCGTGGCGACGTCACGAGAAGCGTGAATGCGCTGGTACAGGGTCATGGCCACGAACCAGATCGGGATGATGGTCACCGCCCAGGTCGCCAGTTGCGACCAGCCGACGTTGTCGAGGCGAAGGTGGCCGTCGGGCACCGCGGCACGCACTGCGTCGAGCCCACCGGCCGCACTCACCGCCATGGGAAGGGCCAGAAAGAGCAGGCCGACGAAGAGGATCGACCACTGCACGGTGTCGGTGTAGACCACCGCCTCGAGGCCTCCCAGCGCTGTGTAGCCGACGATGACCACGGACATCACGATCACCGCGGTGTGGAGGTCGAGACCGAAGGCGGCCGAGGCGAGCTTGCCGCCAGCGAGCAGCTGGGCGCCGGTGAACCCGGCGTAGCCGATCGCCGAGACGATCGCCGCCAACACCCTCGTCGGCTCGCCGAAACGGTGGCCGAGGAAGTCGGGGTACGAGCGGTGGCCGTGGGTGACGCCGAGGGACTTGACGCGCGGCACCAGGAGCACCGCTGCCATCCAGGCACCGACCAGGCCGGTGAAGAGCAGCCACGATGCCGACAGGCCGAGGACGAAGCCGAGCCCTCCGAGGCCGATGGAGAATCCGCCGCCGACATCAGTGGCGACGACCGACAGCCCGATGTGGCGCGCCGACATGTTCCTGCCGCCGACGAAGTACTCGTCGAGCCCGCTCTGGCGGCGCTTGAAGTACACGCCCACCGCCAGCATGCCGGCGAAGTAGGCGGTGAGGATGACCAGGTCTACGGGATGCACGGCTCAGCGCAGCAGTGCCGGATCGCGGAAGCTGGGGATGGCGAGGCGAATGGCGACCTCCTGAAGCTCGGGGGTTCGGTCAAGGGCCGTCCCGTGCTGTCACGTCCTCCTCGGAGGCCTGGTGCGGGAGCGGCGAACGGCCGCGAGTGCTTTGTACTAAAAAGGATACCGCACTGCCCAGCGGCTGTCAAACCGCCTCGAGCGCCATGACGGCGGGTGCCCGACAGGAGTACCATGCCGCCGGATGTGGATCGAGACGGAGGAGGACATGAGGCCAACGCGTTCTCGGCGGGCATCGGCCGAGGTGACCGACGGGGTGATGTCGGCGTTGCGCCGGATCATCCGCGCCATCGACCTGCACTCCCGCGCCCTGATGCAGCGCTGCGGGCTCACCGGGCCGCAGCTCCTGGTGCTGTCGCGGCTCGCCGACGGGCCGCCGCGCACCGTCGGCGACCTCGCCCGGGCGATCGCCCTGAGCCAGGCAACGCTCACCGGGATCGTCGACCGGCTCGAGGCTCGGGGGTTCGTCACCCGGAACCGAGACCAGGCCGACAAACGCCGGGTTTCGCTCGGCCTCACCGAGACCGGCAGGGAGCTTCTGGGCAATGCCCCGCCGCTTCTCCAGGACTCGTTCACCACGGGCTTCGAGGGCCTCGCCGACTGGGAGCAGCACCAGATCCTGTCATCCCTGCAGCGCATCGTCGCGCTGATGGAGGCCCGCGAGGTCGAGGCGGGGCCGATCCTGGCGACCGGCCCCCTCGGCGGCGAGGGCGACGAGGTCTGACGCCACCGGGGCGCCGGCGACCCACGAGCTCGAGAGCCGACCAGCGTTCGTTTCCCCGTCGATCGAACTTATGCATACGAATTATTTGTGGCATAATGCTGATGCTGCAGTCATCGGCTTGTCACGGGGTGTGACTTCTTCGTGCTCCGGCGGGCCGGGCTCGATGAAAGGACGACCCGATGCGAGAGCAGGAGCCCACCCCAACCGTGCGCCAGCGGGCGGCCACGGCGCGCCCGGCGAGATGGCGCGACGTGGCCGACGAGGACTGGGACGACTGGCACTGGCAGCTGCGCCAGCGCATCCGCTCCGCCGAGGAGCTGGCGCGCGTGGTGCCGATCACCCCGCGGGAACAGCGCACCATCGAGCGCGCCCTCGAGCGATTCCGCTTCTCGATCCCGCCGTACTACGCGGCCCTGATCGACCCTGACAACCCGGTATGCCCGATCCGCGCCCAGGCGGTGCCGGCGGCCGGAGAGATCGCCATCGGGGACTTCGACATCGCCGACCCGCTCAACGAGGAAGGAGACCGGGTGGCCCCGGGCATGACCCACCGCTACCCCGACCGGGTGCTGTGGGTGGTGATGCACGACTGTGCGATGCTCTGCCGACACTGCACCCGCAAGCGCAAGGTCGGCGAAGGCCCGCGCACCATCACCGACGCCCAGATCGACGCCGGTCTCGACTACCTCAAGGCTCACCCCGAGGTCCGCGACGTGCTGCTCTCCGGCGGCGATCCCTTCCTGCTCTCGGACGACCGCCTGGATCACATCCTCGGCCGGCTGCGGGCCGAGGTCCCGACCGTCGAGATCATCCGGTTTGGCACCCGGACGCCGGTGACCCTGCCCCAGCGCATCACCCCGGAGCTGGTCGAGACCCTGCGGCGCCATCACCCGATCTGGGTCAACACCCATTTCAACGTGCCGAAGGAGTTCACCCCCGAGTCCGAGCGCGCGCTCGCTCGACTCGCCGACGCAGGCATTCCTCTCGGCAACCAGACCGTACTGCTCGCCGGCGTCAACGACTGCTGGGCCCTGATGCGGCAGTTGATGCACAAGCTCACCGCAAACCGGGTGCGGCCCTACTACATCTACCAGTGCGACCTGGCACAAGGCCTCGCCCACTTCCGTACCACGGTGGCCAAGGGGATCGAGATCATGGAACACCTGCGCGGCCATATCTCGGGTCTCGCGGTGCCGACCTTCGTCGTGGACGCTCCCGGGGGTGGCGGCAAGATCCCGGTCATGCCCAACTACTTGGTCAGTCAGCACGAGCACAAGGTGGTGCTGCGCAACTTCGAGGGCCGCATCGTGGCCTACGAGGAGCCCCGGGACTACACCGGCATGTGCAGCGAGGGCCAGGCCTGCAGCTGGTGCCGAGAGGCCTTCGCCAAGGGCCGACCGACCGTCGGCGTCGCCGGCCTGTTCGACGACGACCCTGCCAACATCGCCCTGGTGCCGTCGACCGCGGAGGAGGAGCAGCCGATGGCGCCGGCAACCAGGACCGCCGGAGGCGCCTTGTGATCGCCGCCGAACTCGCCCCTGATCGCACCGAGAGCCTGTCGAACGGCGACTTCACCGCTGATGTGGTCGTCTCCCAGCTCAACCGTCGGCTGCAGGTCACCGGCTACCAGGGCCCGGACCTGACGGCTCTCGCCGGCGCCCTCGCGGCCCGCGCCCGCGAGCTCGGCTTCGGCAAGGTCTGGCTCAAGGCGCGACGCGCCGACCGGGCGGCTCTCGAGGCCGGCGGGTTCGACCACGAGGCGACGATCTGCGGCTACTTCTCCGGACAAGATGCCGAGGTGATGGCCCTCTTCGTCACCGAGGAGCGCCGCCGGCGCCCGGCCCTTGACGACCAGGTCCGGATCCTGGGGAGGGTCACCGAACGTCCTCCCGACCCGTCGCTGCCGGCACTCCCGGCGGGCTACCACTCGGCCTCTGCGGTCGAGCGTGACGCCGACGACCTCGCCGGGCTGTACCGCACGGTCTTCGCCAGCTATCCCTTCCCGATCGCCGATCCCGACTACCTGAGAGCGACCCTGGCAAGCCACGTCCACTACCGGATCCTGCGCGACGCTGCCGGCCGACTGGTAGCGGCGGCCTCCGCCGAGACGGCGCCGACGCTCGGCAGCGCGGAGATGACCGACTTCGCCACCTTGCCCGACCAGCGCGGTCTCGGCCTCGCCCAGCACCTGCTCGCCGGCCTCGAGGAGACCATGTCCGGCGCCGGCATCGGGAACCTGTACACGATCGCTCGTGCCCGTTCGACCGGGATGAACCGAGTCTTCTACAACCGGGGCTACCTGTTGACCGGCACTCTGGTCAACAACTGCCACATCGCCGGCCGCTTCGAAGACATGCACGTGTGGTCCCGGCCGCCGGGCGCCGCCAGCGCGAGGGAAACACTGCCCGGGTGATCGGCCGGGAGCTCACGCCAGGTCGAAGAGCAGCAGGTCCGCACCACTCTCACTCCGGAGGTCGAGAACACCCGCGTCCGAGGTCGAGCCGCCGTCGCCCGCCGCCAGCTGGACGCCGTTGACCTCGACCGCCCCCTCGATGACATGCAGCCAGGCATGGCGCCCGACCGCCAGCTGGTAGCTGACGCAGCCGCCGTCGCTCAGCCGGCCGCGGAGCACCACGACGTCCTGGTGCACCGTCAGGGCGCCGTCTCGTCCGTCCCGGCAGGCAACCACCACCAGCCGGTCCGGCGTCTCGTCGAAGCGGCGCTGCTCATAGCCGGGGGCCAGCCCGCGCCGCTCCGGCTCGATCCAGATCTGCAGGAAGTGGACTGGCTCTGATCGCGAGGGATTCCGCTCGGAGTGCAGAATCCCGGTCCCGGCGGACATCCGCTGCACCTCGCCGGGTCGGATCACCGAGCCGGTGTCCAGGCTGTCGCGGTGCTCCAGGGCGCCGGACACGACCACCGACAGGATCTCCGTGTTGTCGTGCGGGTGGCTGCCGAAGCCGTGACCCGGTTCTACCCGGTCGTCGTTGATCACCCTCAGGGACCGGAAGCCGACATGGTCGGGATCCCAGTACCCGGCAAAGGAGAAGGTGTGTCGGCTGTCGAGCCAGCCGAGCCTCGCCCGGCCCCGTTGCTCGGCGGGCCGCAGCTTCAGTCGCGGCCTCGCGGCGACACCGGCGCCAATCTCGTACATGCCATCCTCCCGCGCGGCCCACCGGCCGCATCCTGAAGGAAAAACTTCGATGTCGAATCTTCTATTTCCCGCAACCGCCCCCGCGACACCACCAGGCGCGACGCCGACCCCATCGACGCGGCCACCACGGCCCAGCCGAGCATTTCCCACCACCACTCCAACTGCCTGTTCCCCTGCAGCTCCCTGCTGTCTGCCCCCGGCCAGAGGGCGGCGGCGGCAGCGACAGCGGCAGGGACAGCGGCAGGGGCAGGAACAGCGGCAGCGACAGGGGCAGTGGCCCCGCGCCGGTGGTGGGCAGTGGCAGAGTGCTGCGCCGGTGTGAGCGCTCACGAGGTCTTCGGATGGAGCAGCCGCCAGGTCATCGCCCGGACCTCGTCGAACAGCCTGAGGGCCTTCTCGGCGCTCCGGCGGTCGATCGCGCCGGACCGAGCCAGCAGCCGCAGGTGGCAGTCCACCTCCTTGCTCGCGGCCGCTGGCCGCGGCGACGCACCACGATCGGCGAGCGGATGTAGGCCTCCCGCCCGCCCTCTTCGACCCCCCCGCCCACATCCGCAGGTCGCCGCTCGCGTCACGTTGGCGGAAGCGTAGGCGATCCGCCAGTGCTGCATCCGGTCCCGCCCGGTTCGGCCCTGCCCCT
>CAZKKP010000195.1:0-4289 GCA_964553295.1 uncultured Thermoanaerobaculia bacterium
CAGCTGCTTTCCAATGGCGCGGTCTTCAGGATAGATCTCTGTGGCGATCCCGGCGGCTCGCAATTCGCGCGCTGTTCTTTGATAGCGTGCGAGATATTTTCGGCTGAACATGGTGATCAGAACGGGTGCCGGAGTGGAAGCGGCATTTGTCATTCCCAGTTCTGCCATCGCTGCGAGCATACGATCCAGTCCAAGGCTGGCACCAACTCCTGGCAACTGCTGAGAGGTAAACAGTTCGGCCAGGTTGTCGTAGCGTCCACCGGAGCACACGCTGCCGATCTCGGGCAGATCTGTAAGATTTGTTTCGTAAATCGTGCCCGTGTAGTAGTCGAGCCCACGAGCGATCGACACATCGAGGCGTACGCGATCCTCCGGCAGGCCGCAGCGGAGGAACTCGGCGCCGAGGGCCGGCGACGGCGCGACGAACAGCCGGATCGACCGGTAGACCCGGTCGACCGCCGCCTGTCGCTCCACGATGTCGGCCGCGGTGACCTGCGCCGGCGCCAG
Source organism: uncultured Thermoanaerobaculia bacterium (assembly GCA_964553295.1). GTDB lineage: Bacteria > Acidobacteriota > Thermoanaerobaculia > Thermoanaerobaculales > Sulfomarinibacteraceae > CAZKKP01. The sequence continues at coordinate 508 of CAZKKP010000195.1, forward strand.
GCGCCGCGAGGCCGCCTGCCCGAGGAGGGAGAAGACCCTCGGCGCCCGCCGCCGCACCGCCGCGGCCAGCCTGGCGGTGAGGGCCAGCCGCCCCGCACCGCCGCCGAGGCGGGCGAAGGTCATCTGGGCGAAGAACGGCGTCTGGCGGAAGCAGCGGGCACACCGCTCGACGTCGATCTCGGTGCAGACGTGCTCCTCGGCGAGATGCACTCGCTGGCCGCCGGAGGGGCACAGCAGCACGTACTCGTGGAGCGTCGCGACGCTCGGGATGCCGCGCCGGGCCGCCAGCTCGGGCAGCTCGAAGCTCAGATTGAGCAGGTTGTGGACGTGGAGCACGTCGGGCTGGACGGCGTCGAGGACATGGCCGAGCACTTCGCCGAGCTCGGGCGACCGGTAGGTCTCGGCGAAGGTCGCGAAGCGCCAGTTGTTGACCAGCTCGGTGACCGGCAGCTCGTGATGCCAGCGCCACTCGAGGCTGCCGTGGGGCCGTGTCGGGTCGTACTCGGCACACAGCACGTGGGTCTCGTGGCCGAGTCGCTGCTGAGCCCGGGCCAGCTCGAAGGCGTAGATCTCCGAGCCGGCCCGGTGCCGGGGCAGGAAGTCGTGGATGACGTGCAGCACCCTCATCGCGCGCTGCCAATGAGGCGGTGGTACAGAGCTTCGAGTTCGCCGGCGACGGTGGCGCGGCCGAACCAGCGACGGATTCTCACCACGGCCTCGGCGACCGGCTCACGCCAGTCCTCGGGCGACCCGAGGACCCGGGACAGCGCCGTCGCGAGGCCCGCGAGATCCCCGGCGCCGATGATCTCGCCGCCGCCGGTGCGGCCGATGACCTCGCCGCAGCCGCAGTCGTCGGCCACCACCACCGGCGTGCCGCAGAGCAGGGCCTCAAGCGGCACCAGCCCGAAGATCTCGTCCCGGGTGGGGTAGGCGACCACGGTGGCGGCCGCCAGGGCGGCGAGACGCTCAGCGCCGTGCAGTACGCCAGTGAAGGTCGTCCGCGGCCCGACGCCGAGGGCGTCGACCAGGCGCTCGAGGGATGGCCGGCAACCCATGTCGCCGCCGGCGACGACCAGCCGCGCGCGATGGTCTGCGAGCCGGGCGAAGGCCCGGATGAGCAGGTCCACCCGCTTGCGCGGGCTGAGCTGGCCGAGGTAGACCACCAGCGGCGCGTCGCCGATTCGCAAGCGCTCGCGCAAGGCCGCGGCCCCTCCCGCCGGCGGGGCCATGCTGAGGTCCAGCGGATTCGGGATCACCACGATGCGCCCGGTCGGGACGCCGAGCCCGACGAGCTGGCGCCGCTCGAACTCGGTGACCGCCACGACCGCGGCGGCATCGCGCAGCACCCGCCGGCCGAGCAACAGGTCGAAGGCGAGCTTGGCGAGCTTTCGCCGCTCGTGGCGCGGCGCGGTGCCGTTGGGCTGGACCACGAAGGGCACGCCCGCGGCGCGCAGCCGACGGGCGGCGTGGACACCGGGGACGTTGTGGACGCCGTGCAGGTGGCCGACGGCAAAGGCGCGGGCGGCGCCGGCGAGCCAGCGGTCGAGGCCCAGGGGCAGGTAGAGCTGGAGCCGCGAGGCGAGCCGGTTCGAGACATTGGGGAAGACCCGCACCTCGACGCCCCGGCGCACCTCTGCCGGGTGCGGTCGGCGCACCGGCGCGCCGGCCGGCGCCGGCTCCCGGGAGTCCCGGTCGCGCACGTCGGTGGTCGCCACCGTCACCCCGAGCCCGCGCTCGACGAGCGCCTCCGTCTGGTCCGCGACCACCCGCGGAATGCCGCCGTAGGCCCAGGCGCGGTCCGAGTAGGGCGTCACGTGCAGCACCGCCGGCGTGGTCACTCCGGTGATGCTAGCAGGTGAGCCTCATCGCAGACAGGTGGATGGTCGCTGAGGGGTGGCGACCTGGCCGTCGCTGTCGAAGGTTGCCTGGCTTGCGGGCAGACCCGGGTGGGCGACCGCGCCAGGCCGCCCCAGGGGGTCGTAGAGGAGGGTGTCGCCGGCAGTGGCGTCGCGCCGGGTCGTCGCCTCCCGCCGCCCGTCGCGGGCGGGATGAGGGGTGAGGGGACCGGGCCGGGGTGTGCCGGGTCGGTGGCTGGCCGATCTCCGGATCGGCCGGGGGCCGGGCTCGGTGTAGGATCTGTCCACGGGAGGCGTGCATGCCGGGCAGGGTGATGGTGACGGTCGGGCTGTCGGTGGGCGAGGCCCTGATGAGCCGGTTCCGCCGGCCGCGCCACAGAGACGGCTTCTTCGCCCCCCAGATGCTGCTGGCGGGCTTCGGGCGCCGGGACCTTCCGCGGTTCGAGGAATGAACGCCGGGGTAACCATCACCTTCGCGAGGCGGTACCTCGCCTGGCTCGGCGGGCAAGGTCGCAGCCCGCGCCGGGCCAGACTCCGAGACTGGGCGGAGCATGAGGTGAGGGTGGAGGGCCTGTGCAGGCAGGTCGTCGAGGGGCCGCCGCCCTTCCGGCTGGTCAAGAGGGGTCCAGGGCACCAGGCGCGTCCGTTGGCGGAGAGCCAGGGGACAGCCCTCGACGTCGGCGGACTGGACGCGGTGCTCGAGGTCGACGGCGAGACCCGCACGGCCACGGTCGAGCCCCAGGTGACGATCCGCGAGCTGGTGCAGACGACCGGCCGCCACGGCCTCGCCCCGGCGGTGGTCCCCGAGTTTCCCGACATCACCGTGGGCGGCGCGATTGCCGGGCTCGCCGCCGAGAGCGGCAGCCACCGCCACGGTCTGTTCCACGAGAGCCTCGAGTGGCTCGATGTGGTGCTCGGCTCGGGGGAGCGCCTTCGGGTGTCCGACGCCGAACACCGGGAGCTGTGGGCGGCGCTTCCCGGCGCCTACGGCACCCTCGGGCTCGTCGTCGCCGCCCGGTTGCGCCTGGTCGAGCGCCGGCCCTGGGTGCGCCTCGAGCACCGGCGGTTCGGCCTCGGCGAGATCGTCGAGCGGGCCGAGCCCTGGCCCCACGACTTCGTCGACGCACTCTGCGACCGCGGCGAGGAGGTCGTGCTGACGACCGGCGACCTGGTCGACGATCTGCACCCCGGCGAGCCGGTGTGGCGGCCGCGGTCCTGCAGCGAGTACTACTGCGACCACCTCGTCGCGGTGGCGAGGAACGGCGGCGCCGAGACCATGGCCTACGAGGACTACGTCTTCCGCTACGACCGCGGCGCCTTCTGGATCGGCCCCTCCAAGCTCGGCCGGTCGTTCGCCTCGCGCCTCGTGTTCGGCGGCTTCGCCACGGCCTCGAACCTGTACCTGCTGCGCCGGGACAAGCAGCGCCTGTCGCCGGGGCCGTCGCGGCGGCTGGTGCAGGACTGCATCGTGCCCGCCGGGCGCGGGCTCGAGCTGGTGCGCTTCGTGCGCCGCGCCACCGCGGGGCCGCTCTGGCTGCTGCCGATCGAGTCGCACAGCGCAACCCTCTTCGGCCTCGCGCCCGGACGCTGGCTCAACGTCGGGATCTACGTGCGGCTCGACGCGACCCCGGAGCAGGCGCTCGCCTTCAACCGCCAGCTCGAGACCGAGGTCCACCGCCTCGGCGGCGTCAAGACGCTGCACGCCGAGGTCTTCGCCGGCGCCGCCGAGCTCGCCGAGGTCTATGACCTGGCCGCATACGACGCGCTGCGGCGGAGCGTCGGCGCCGAGGGGGTCTTCCCGCACCTGCTCGCCAAGCTCCGCGTCGAGGGCTTCGATGGATGCTGACCTCCTCATCGGTATAGGCACGATTACAGGCGGTCTCACAGGGGTGATAACAGACCCGGCCATGGATCGCCGGGAAGGGA
>CAZKKP010000195.1:4299-5037 GCA_964553295.1 uncultured Thermoanaerobaculia bacterium
GGGCTTCGATGGATGCTGACCTCCTCATCGTCGGCGCCGGGCCGGCGGGCTGCTCGACGGCCCTGCACCTGGTCGCCCGCGAGCCGTCCTGGGCCGGCCGGGTGCTCGTCCTCGACCGCGCCCGCTTCCCAAGGCCCAAGCTGTGCGGCGGCGGCATCACCCACTTCGGCTACCGCCAGCTCGAGGCCCTCGGCCTCGGCGAACTCGAGTGCTTCGGCGCCCGCACCATAAGGGCCCGCTACCGCGGGCGCGAGGTCGCCTTCCACGGCGAGCCGACGGTGCGGGTGGTGCGCCGCGACGTCTTCGACCACGGTCTCCTCGAGGCGGTGCGAGAGCGCGACGTCGCGGTGCGGGAGCGGGCCGAGGTGCGCGGCGTCGAGGTGCTCGCCGACCGGGTGGAGCTGACCCTGGGCTCGGGCGAGGTCCTGGCTGCCGCCGCGGTCGTGGGGGCCGACGGCTCGGGGAGCCGGGTGCGCCGCGCCCTCGGCTGGCCCGGCCGCTCGGCGGTCGCCGGCACTCTCGAGGTGCTCGCCCCGGTCGACCCGGAGGTCGACCCCGAGCACCGCGAGCGGGCAATGACCCTCGACTTCTCGCCGATGAGTTCGCACCGCCTCGCGGGGTACACCTGGGCCTTCCCGGCCCTGGTCGAGGGGCGCCCGCACACCAGCCTGGGCGTCTACGACAGCCGGATCGTGGCCGGGCGCCGGGCGCCAGGTCGGAGCCGGCAGTTCCAGGCCG
>CAZKKP010000195.1:5047-7514 GCA_964553295.1 uncultured Thermoanaerobaculia bacterium
TCGAGCTGGTCGAGGGTCGCGGTCTCGAGGCCGCGGCGCTGGCTCGTCACAGCTTCCCGATCCGCCTCTGGGACGGTCAGAGCCCGATCTCCGGGCCGCGCGCCCTGCTCGTCGGCGACGCCGCCGGCGCCGACCCGCTGCTCGGCGAGGGCATTCCCTTCGCGCTCGCCCACGGCGAGGCCGCTGCCGAGTCGGTTCTCGCCGCCGCCGCCTCCGGCGACTGGCGCTTCGCCGACCACCTCGCCCGCGCCGTCGCCCATCCCGTCCTGCGCCAGCTCCCGACCCGGGTCGCCGTTGCCCGGATCTTCTACCGCCTGCGCAACCCAGTGCTGCTCACCACGATCTGGCACGTGGTCGCCCGCCTGGTCCGCAACCTCGACGCCGCCGGCCGCGCCTGGCACGCCGCGGAGGGCCTCCACGGGCGGTTGCGCCGGTGACCTTCGTGGCCGCCGGATTCGCGGAGCGAAATCGGCGGCGTTGACACGGGTTCTGTGCGCACATATCCTGTGTTCATGAACGTCACGCTGTCCATCGACGAGGAGCTGGTGCAACGAGCACGGGACCTGGCCGCGCGTCGGGGAACGTCCCTCAACCAGATGATCAGGAGGCTTCTCGAGGAGGCAACGAGGGCCAACGCCCGAGACGCTGTTCTCGCCGATCTCGAGCGACTGTGGGACGAGAGTGAGGGCGACTCCGGAGGTCGCTCCTGGACTCGCGAGGAACTGTATGACCGGGCCGTCCTTCGTTGACACGAACGTCCTGGTCTACGCCGACGACCGATCGCATCCGGGGAAGCGGGATCTCGCCCGTGAGCTGCTTCGGCAGGTGATGGCTGCCGGCAACGGGAAGCTCTCGACGCAGGTGTTGAGCGAGTTCTTCGCCGTCGCCACGCGCAAGCTGGGGCTCGCCGCCGCCGATGCTCGCCGACGAGTCGAGATCTACGGCAGTCTCGAGGTCGTGCGACCGTCGCTCCAGGACGTGCTCGCCGCCATCGACCTGCACCGTCTGCACGAGGTCGCGATCTGGGACGCGTTCATCATCCGTTGCGCCCAGCTGTCCGGCTGCACCGTCCTCTACAGCGAGGACCTCCAGCACGGGCAGAGATTCGACGGGGTCGTGGTTGTAGATCCCTTCAGATGAGTGTGCCGAACCTGGCGTGGTAAGTGGTGACCAGATTCGCTGCGCGAATGGGCGCGACCGTAGCAATACCCGCGGCATGAGTGGTGACCAGATTCGCTGCGCGAATCTGGGGAATGAACCAGGCCTCAGGGGGGAGCGACGCAGGTGGAGAGCCGGGCCGTCCCCGGGTACGCGCAGCGAGCCCGACAGGTGCTACCTGAGGCGGAAGGCGGCGAGGTCCTGTCTCGGCGCGTTGGGTTCGGAGGCGAGGTGGGCGCGGCCCCAGCCGGCGGTGCAGTAGGCGGTGCTGTCCTCGGGGACGGCCTCGGTGCGGAGCTCGAGGCGGCGGGCAGGGCCGGCGAAGGCCCCGAGGTCGAGGCTGAGGTCCTTCCAGCCGCGGTGAGCCGGCCGTCGCTTGGGGTCGACCACCTCGTCAAGCAGCGGCTCGTCGTCGACCGTCACGAGGAAGCGGACGCCGCCCCCGGGCTCCTCATAGACCGCCGGGTGGACGGCGAGGGTGAGGTTGAGGAAGGCGCGCTCTGCCAGGTCGACGGTCCAGATCAGGCGGGCCGGGGGATGGGCGAGGAGGCCGAGGCCGCCGAGGGGGTGGGCGTCGAAGAAGGCGGCCTCGCCGACGTGACCCTCGGGCGCCTCGACCTCGGCGTCGGCGAGGTGGCGCACAAGGTCGAGATAGGGCTGGCGGGTGAGCTCGACGGCGGCGCCGTCCGGTCCCGCGGCGGCGAGGGGCAGTTCGGCGCCGAGTGGCGGTGGGCAGGGGGGCGTCAGCCGGTCCACCTGGCCGGCGATCCACAGGGTGGCGCCGTGCTCGCGGAACAGCTCGCGGTTGCGGGCGACGATCGCCTCGAGGACCATCTCGTAGGCCTTGCCGTGGGCGACGGCGAGGGGCCGACCGGAGAGGGGCAGGTGGCGGGCGGCCCACACCGGGACCACCAGGCCGCGCCAGCCGCGGCCGTGCAGGGCGAGCTCCAGATCCCACTCCCGCCAGCCCGCGGGCAGCGCGAGATTCCAACCTCCGGCGTCCTCGAAGCGGTCGCGGCGGAGGACCGCGAAGGGCACCGGGTGGTGGTACATCAGGTCCAGCGGCGCGGCGAAGTCGAGGCCCGCGAAGGGCTCGCCGCCGGTGCCCTCGACCGCCAGCGACCAGGTGGTCGCCCAGGCGGCCCGGTCGTCCAGGTCGAGGCTGCGGCGGACGATCTCGAGGTAGTCCTCGCCGACGGTCTCGCCGGCCGCGAGGTGGAGCAGCAGGTCGGGGGCGGTGGCGCGGACCCCCTCGAACCAGGGACCGAGGCCGTCGTCGGCGGTCAGGCCGGTGGTCGAGGGCGCGAGC
>CAZKKP010000196.1:0-7472 GCA_964553295.1 uncultured Thermoanaerobaculia bacterium
ACCAGCTCCGGCTGCTGCGCGACCGCGACCTCGTCCACGCCCGGCGCGACGGCCGAATCGTCTACTACAGCCTGGCCGACGACCACGTCGCCGAGCTGATGGACTCCGGCATCGAGCACGCGCAGGAGGGATGAGCCCGGGCGCCGGGCCGGTCTCGCCTACTCGGGCCTGTCCGCGGGCCGTTCCGCCGACATCTGGACGCCGGTGGCGCCGACGGAGCGGGCGGTGTCGAGGACCCTGACCACGGTGCCGTAGTCAGCCTCGCGGTCGCCCTTGAGGATGATCTGCTGCTCCGGGGCGCGCTCGACGAGCTCGCGGATGCGGCGTTCCAGGTCGGCCTCGGGCACGATCCGGTCGTCGATCCAGACGGTCCCGTCGGCGGCCACCTTGACCTCCGGCGGACGCTCATCCTGGGTCCGGCCGACCGACTCGGCGGTCTTCGCCTCGGGCAGCTTGAGCTTGAGCCGCTCGTCGGTGACGAACTGGGTGGTCACCGCGTAGAAGATCAGCAGCAGGAAGATCACGTCGATCAGCGGCGCGATCTGCACCTCCGGCCGCCGGGCGCCCTTGACCGGTCCGAGGCGCATCAGTCGACCTCCTCTGAGGTCGTCTCGACAGCCCGACCCTGCCGCGCCGGCCGCGGCCGGCGCACCAGGTGCAGGAAGTCGAGCAGCTGGGTTTCGATCTCGGCGAGCAGCGCCACCGCCCGGGCCTCGAGGTAGCTCTGGGTGAACAGGGCCGGTATCGCGATGATCAGCCCGGTCGCGGTGGTGATCAGCGCCTGGGAGATGCCCGACGACAGCTGCTCGGTGATGCCCGAGCCGGCCGCGGCGACCACCGAGAAGATCTTGATCATGCCGAGCACGGTACCGAGGAGCCCGAGCAGCGGCGCGCCGGCGACGATCGTCCCGAGGGCCGCCAGGCCGCGCTGCAGCCCGACCAGCTGGTGGCGGCCGGTGTCCTCGAGAATCTCGCGCAGCTCGTCATAGGGCGCGTCGCGGTTCTCGACCATCGCCACCACGAGCTCGGCGAACGGGCCAGGGTGGCGGCGGCAGTACTCGACCGCCTTGGACCACTCGCGGCCGGCGAGGAGCTGGGACAGGGTCGCCACCGTGGTCTCTCGCAGGTAGTTGGAGCGGCGAAGCATCCACAGGCGCTCGAGGACGATCGCCAGCGCCACCAGGGACAACAGGCCGAGCGGGATCATCACCGGTCCGCCCGAGATGAGGATGTCGATCACGAGGGTCTCCTGGTCAGCCCCGACCGGGGGGCCTGAGATTGTAGTAGAAGGTGATGGTGACGCCCTCCCGCTCGACGCCGAGCAGGTCCGCCGGCAGCGGGTCGAAGGCCGACGAGGCCGCGATCGCGTCCCGGGCGGCGAAGTCCATGGGCGGCTTGCCCGACTCGTCGGTGATGGTCAGGCCGGTCACCGTGCCGTCGCGCTCGATGTAGAACCTGATCCGGACTACGCCGGGCACACCGAGCAATGCGATCTCGGGCATCCGCGCGTACCAGTTGCGGCGGATCTTGGCCAGCATCTGCTTGGCGTAGGGCCCCCAGTCGTACCACTGGGTGTCGAAGGACAGGCCACCCTCGTCGACCCGGCCGCCGCCGCGATCCGGGCTCTCGAAGACGCCGCCGAGCTCGAGGGGCACCGTGACCGCTCCGGGCGCCGGCAACGGCAGCGCAGGCCGACGCTCCGGTGGACTCACGGTCTCCCCGGCGCCCTCGGCTGGCGGCAGGGTGTCGCTCGGCGTCTCCACCGGCCGCTCCTCCGGTCGCGGCTCGAAACGTTCCGGCGGAGGGAACTGGGTCGGCGGCTGGAGCAGCGGCCGCTGCGCCCGCTCGAAGGTGTCACCCCGCTCGCTCTGGACAAGCTGCGGTGTGTTGCCCTGGGAGGACGGGCGGCTCGCCGCCTCACCCTCGCCGCCGTGGGCGCGCCGGTCGAGATCGGACAGGGGCACATCGGCCGAGACCGGCGCCTCCTCCCGCTCGTCGGCGAGGTCGACGAACTCGAACTCGAGGGGCCGCGACTCCGACGGCTGCGGCTGGGGCAGGAAGGCGAGGGTGGCGGCGTCCGCCCGCGACCAGGCGCGGCGGAGCTCGGGCAGCACCAGGAACACGAGCAGCAGGTGCACGAGCACCGAGAGCTCCAGGGCCCGGCGGAAGGTACCGCGGTCGCGACGCACGGGGGATACGATAGCAAGATTGTTGCCACCCCGGGAGATCTCTTCGGATCGGCGAGCGGGCCCGGGCCAGGTGGAGCGGCGGCGTGCCGGGGTGGCGCCGCGGTGGGCCAGGTTGGCCAGAAGGCGCCGGGAATCCGGCCGGCGTTCAGCGTGTTACGGCCATCGGTTCGACGTCGAACAGATATCATCGGACACAGACCGACACCAGCGGAGGACACCATGAAGCGAGCCCTGGCCCTGGTCACCCTGATCACCGTCGCCGCCCTGCCCGCGATCGCCGCGGACAGCTACACCCTCGACCTCTCCCACTCCGAGGTCACGTTCAAGATCCGCCACCTGATGTCGAGGGTCAGCGGCGAGTTCGGCGCCTTCGACGCGAAGGTCGTGGCCGACTTCGAAAACCTCGAGGCCTCGTCGGTCGAGCTCACCATCGACGCCTCGAGCATCGACACGCGCAACGCCGACCGGGACAAACACCTGCGCGCGGAGGACTTCTTCTTCGTCGAGAAGCACCCGGAGATCACCTTCAAGAGCTCCAAGATCAAGCGTGCCGACGGCGACACCTTCCACGTGCAGGGCACCCTGACCATGCGCGGCGTCGCCAAGGAGGTCACCCTCCCGGTCACCTACCTCGGTGAGATGGCCGACCCGTGGGGCAACACCAAGGCCGGCTTCACCATCTCCACCACGCTGGACCGCAAGGACTTCGGCATCGTCTGGAACCGCGCGCTGGACGCCGGCGGGGTCATCCTCGGTGACGAGGTCGAGGTCGAGATCAACCTCCAGCTCGCCAAGAAGTAGGCCGGGCGCAACCGGCCGGCGCGGCCTGCCGGTTCGCTACCGGGCCCCGCGTCGGGCGGCCCAGGCGGCGGCCAGGGCCTCCGGCGTGTTGCAGTTGGCGGTCACGCCGGGGTCCTCGACGGCGACATCGACCGTCCCGACCTCGCGCAGCACCTGGCGCAGGGTCGGGCCCGGCATCCGGCCGGCCGCGACCGCCGCCGCCACCGGACCCGCCAGCCACACCGGGTGACCGTGCTTGCCCCGCCAGGTGGCGACCGCGGCGGCGGCCCCGGACGCCGCCAACGCCGCCACCGTCGACGCCGCGACCAGCGGGTGGTCGACCGGCAGCAGCACGACGCCGCGACCCATCCCCTGCTCCAGCAAGCGCTCCAGACCGCAGCGGATCGAGCCGAACATGTCGAGATCGGCGGCCGGCACCACGACCGGGACCACCCCCGCGGGCGCCGCTTGCGACACCGCCGGCGGCAGCGTCGCGGCGATCGGGCGGGCGCCGCCGTCGGCCAGCGCCGCGACACAGGCCGCGAGAAAGGTGCGGCCGTCCGGCAGCGCCGCCCATGCCTTGGGCCCGCCGTAACGCCGCCCCATTCCGCCTGCCAGCACCAGGCCCGCGTAGCCGATCACGCCGCGAGACTACACCAGCCGGGCTTGGCTCGCCGGCCCGAATCGTCTACACTGGCCATGTGTCACACCAATAAAGACATAGTCTCGATCTCTTGGCCGCGCCGCGGCCGGAAGGGAGCAGGCGATGTGCGGACGGAAACGGGATGACGAGGCCCGCGGCGTCACTCGGCGCGGCTTTCTCGGCACCGTCGGGGCCGGGGCGGTCGCGGCGGCGACGCTGGGCGCACGACCGGCGGACGGCGCCGCCGAGATCCACGACCCGGAGGCGATGGTCCAGGTCGCCCTCGAGGTCAACGGTCGCACCCGGCGCGTGCTGGTGGAGCCGCGCTGGACGCTCCTCCATGTGCTGCGCGACCGGCTCGGCCTGACCGCCACCAAGGCCGGCTGCGAGCGCGGCGAGTGCGGCGCCTGCACGGTGCTGATCGACGACGAGCCGCGCTACGCCTGCATGATGCTGGCGCTCGAGGCCGAGGGACACCACATCACCACCCTCGAGGGCCTGCTCGAGGGCGAGCAGCTCGGGCCGACCCAGCAGGCATTCGCCGACGAGGACGCGCTGCAGTGCGGCTACTGTACGCCGGGCCAGATCATGGCGGCCGAGGGCCTGCTGAGGGCCAACCCGCGCCCGGCGGCCAGCGAGATCCGCCTCGCCATGAGCGGCAACCTTTGCCGCTGCGGCGCTTATGTCCACATCGCCAGGGCAGTCGACCGCGCGGCGACCCTGCGCCGGCCGGGAGGCGCCTCATGACCGAGCGAGAAGCCTACCACCTCCGAGACCGGGTCCCCGAGACCCCCGACAACCCCGACGGCCTCGCCCCGTGGGGCGCCACCCGGGTGGTCGGTGACCGTCAGCCCCGGGTCGACGCCTACGAGAGGGTCAGCGGCGCCGCCGTGTACCCGCACGACGTGTTCCTGCCCGACATGCTCTACGGCGCCATCCTCCGCTGCCCGCACGCCCACGCCCGGGTGCTCGCGGTCGACGTCACCGCGGCGGAGAAGATGCCCGGGGTGCGCGCCGTTCTCACCGGCTCGAGCCCGGGCGCCGACCTGCCCTGGTACGTCCGCGGTCAGCGGGCGGCGAGCCGGCTCTTCGACCCGATCTGCCGGCACGAGGGCGAGGAGGTCGCGGCGGTCGCCGCCGAGACGCCGCAGCAGGCGAGCGACGCCCTGGCCGCGATCCGGGTCGAGTACGAGGTCCTGCCCTTCGTCGTCGACGACCAGGCGGCGCTGGCGCCCGACGCACCCAGAGTGCACGCCGAGGGCAATGTCGTCGGCGAGCCGTCGGTGCGCGAGCGGGGCGACCTCGCCGCGGGCTTCGCCGAGGCCGACGTCGTCGTCGAGCGAACCTACCGCACGGCCTGCGAGATCCACGCGCCGATGGAGCCGCACGGCTCGGTAGCGCGCTGGGACGGACCCCGCCTGACGATCTGGGACACCACTCAGGGCGTGTTCGGGGTGCAGCAGGCGGTCGCCCAGTCCCTCGGCCTGCCGATGGCCGGCGTCCGGGTGATCGGCCACTACATGGGCGGTGGCTTCGGGGCCAAGCTCGAGACCGGCAAGTACACCGTCATCGCCGCCCTGCTCGCCCGCCGGACGGCACGGCCGGTCAAGCTCTTCCTGCCCCGGGAGGACTGCTTCCGGGTCACCGGCAACCGCCCGGCGAACACCATGACGGTCAAGCTCGGCGCGCGCTCGGACGGCACCCTCACGGCGCTGGAGTACTCGAGCCTCGGCTCCTGCGGCGCCTATCCCTACGGCGCCGGGACCTCCACCCTGGCCGCCTTCCTCTACCGCTGCCCGAACCTCAAGACCACCGACACCACGGTCTTCACCCATGCCGGCAAGGCGCGGCCGATGCGGGCGCCCGGCTTCCCACAGGGCGCCTGGGCCCTCGAGCAGGCGATGGACGAGCTCGCCGAGAAGCTCGGCATGGACCCGGTCGAGCTGCGTCTGCAGAACCTCGCCGACGTGGTCCAGGCCGGAGACGGGATCCCCTTCACCTCCAACCACCTCGCCGACTGCCTGCGGCAGGGCGCCGCCGCCTTCGGCTGGCGTGAGGCGCGGGCCGCCGGCCGTGGCGAGGGCCCGGTCAAGCGCGGCGTCGGCGCCGCCGCCTGCTTCTGGGGCTACTCCGGCGGACCGCCGTCGACGGTCATCGTCAAGCTCCACACCGATGGCAGCGCCAACCTCAACATGGGCGCTTCGGACATCGGCACCGGCACCAAGACCTGGGCGGCGATGATCGTCGCCGAGGAGCTGGGCGTGCCGCTGGACCAGATCCACGTCGAGCACGCCGACACCGGCACCACCCCCTACGCCACCGCCTCGGGCGGCAGCAAGACGGTGCCGTCGGACTCGCCGGCGGTGCGCGCCGCCGCGGTGGCGGTGAAGCGGCAGCTGCTGGCCATGGCCGCCGAGCAGCTCGAGCTGCCGGTCGCCGAGCTCGAGCTCGTGCAGGGGGAGGTCGTCCACCGCGCCGACCCCGAGAAGCGGGTCGCCCTGCCCGCCCTGGAGAAGCTCCGCCGCCAGGGCGTGGTGGTCGGCACCGGCTACCGCGACCCCAACCCCGAGAACGTCACGACCTGGCCCTTCGCCGCCCAGTTCGCCGAAGTCGAGGTGGACACCCGCACCGGCGAGGTGCGGCTGCTGCGCTTCCTCGGCGCCCACGACTCGGGCCGGGTGCTCAACCGGCTGACCTTCGACAACCAGGTCTTCGGCGGAATCGTCATGGGCGTCGGCCTGGCCATGACCGAGGAGCGGGTGCTCGACCGGCAGACCGGTAAGATGGTCAACGCCACCTTCCACACCTACAAGATCCCGACCATGATGGACGTCGCCCCCGAGCAGTGGTGCCTGCCGATCGACCGCTCCGACGACGCCTTCACCTCGACCGGCGCCAAGGGCCTCGGCGAGCCGGCGACCATTCCCACCGCCGCCGCCATCGGCAACGCGGTCGCCCACGCCCTCGGCGTCCGCATCACCGACACCCCGCTCAACTCGACCCGGCTCGCGGGCCTGCTCGCGGCCGCCCCCCCGGAGGTCTGAGATGCTGCCCGCCTTCACCTACCTCCGCCCGAAGAGCCTCGGCGAGGCGCTGGCCGCCCTCGGCCAGGACGGCAGCCTGGTCCATGCCGGCGGCAGCGACCTGCTCGGCTGCCTGCACGACCGCGTGTTCACCGCCGAGCGGCTGGTCAGCCTCGCCGGCCTCGAGGAGCTCGAGGGCATCGTCCAGGGCGCCGACGGCAGCCTGCGCCTCGGCGCCATGACGCCGCTCGCCCGGGTCGAGGCCGATGAGACCGTCCGCGAGCGCTTCACGGCGCTGGCCGAGGCCGCCGCCCAGGTCGCCTCGCCGCAGCTGCGCAACCAGGGCACCCTCGGCGGCAACCTCTGCCAGAAGCCGCGCTGCTGGTACTACCGCGGCGAGTTCGACTGCCTGAGGAAGGGCGGCGACCTGTGCTACGCCTTCTCCGGTGAGAACCGCTACCACTGCATCCTCGGCGGCGACACCTGCTACATCGTGCACCCCTCCGACACCGCCCCGGCCCTGATCGCCCTGGGCGCGGTCGCGCGGGTCGCGGGTCCTGCGGGATCGCGCTCCCTCGCGGTCGAGAAGCTGCACGTGCCGCCGTCGGAGGATCCCCAGCGGGAGGTCGCCCTCGAGCCCGGCGAGATCCTGACCGAGGTGGTGGTCCCGGCCCCGCCGGCGGGGCTGCGCTCGTCCTACCGCAAGGTCCGTGAGCGCGGCGCCTGGGACTTCGCGCTGGCCGGCGTCGCCCTCGCCCTGGCGCTGGACGGCGACCGGGTCGCGTCGGCCCGGGTGGTGCTGTCCGGCGTCGCACCGGTGCCGTGGCGGGCGCGAGA
>CAZKKP010000197.1:0-5553 GCA_964553295.1 uncultured Thermoanaerobaculia bacterium
TCGCCCGGCCCGGGTCGCGGTCGATCCCGAGACCGGCGCCGAGTACCGCTGGCGAGACGTCGTCAGCTTCGCGGACGACGTGGACGCCGAGGCCCGCGAGCGCATCCTCGCCGCCCTCACCGAGAGCCCGGTGCTCGGCGAGGCCTCGTTCCTCTTCGCCGGAGGCTCGGCCGTACGGCTCGACGACATCTTGCCCGGCGGCGTCTGGGTGAGACTGCTCGGCGCCGACCACGGCAAGTCGGTCTACCGGCTGGCGGTCAAGACACGGAGCCGGGAGCAGCTCGACCTCGCCGTCAACCTCGCCCGGGAGCTGTCCGACCGGCGCATCCGCGAGGAGATCGACTGGCTCGTGGTGTGCGGCTTCGACGGCCGGCTCGAGCCGCTGGTCGAGGACTTCGGCGGCTACTGGTCCGAGCAGCGGCTGTGGACCGAGGAGTTCATCCCCGGCGAGACCCTGGACCGCGAGCTCCGTCGAATGGCCCGCCGGGAGAAGGACAGCGACCGGCTGCGCGGGCTGTGGCCCTTCGCGGCCTGGAGTGCGCTCGCCGCCTACGTCGACTTCTGGAACCGCACCGGCCGTCGCCTCGAGGTGGCCGACCCGGTGGCCTCCAACGTCATCGTGCCGACCCACGACTACCACGTCGGCGCCCGGCTGGTGTCGATCTCGGCGCGGCGCGGCTTCCGCTCGCTAGCCGCCATGCTGAGCTCGTTCCGACGACGCCTGGTCGAGGCCGTCGAGGCGGAGCACCCGTCCCTGTCCGGGCTGGTGGACTGGGACGTCATCTGCTCGTCGCTACTCGAGGTGGTGGGCGAGGAAGAGGGCCTGCGGCTGCTGCGCGACGCTCTGGCGGACGGTGCGGGCGGCCTGGGCGCGGAGTGGGCGGCCGAGGTGCGGAGCTTCGTCGAGGTGGTCGACGGCCGCGGCTTCCTGTCCCGCCGGCTGTTCTTCGCCTGCAAGCGCTACCGCAGGTGGGAGGCCCTCAACCCGGAGGCGACGCCCGAGGCGCGGGCGACGACCCTGCTCGAGATGTTCGCCACCTACGGCCTGGGAGGGCTCCAACAGGAGTCCCCCGAGGTCCGCGTGCGCTTCTTCCGGGAGACCGTGTTCCGGACAACCGAGGGCCGGCTCGCCGCGGGTCTGGACGCACTCATCGGTCAGCTCCGCCGGGGCGAGCTGGCGCCCGAGGAGCTGTCGGCGGCGGTGTCCGACCTGCGGGCCCACCTCGAGCTGTCGGACGCCGAGGACTTCTTCCTGACCCGGCTCTCGTTCCCCTACCTCCAGCCCGACGACGAGGCGGCCTTTGTCGCCGCCGAGGCCGGCGGCGTCCAGCAGAGCGAGATGGTGGTCACCCTCAGCGACCGCGAGGGCGCGATCTACCGCATCCGCCACGCCCTCAGCGCCCGGGAGGTCGCCCGGCTCCACCGGCTCTTCCTGGCGGCCAAGCTCGAGGTCCACTTCCGGCCCGAGCACCGATTCCTGGTGGCGCTGAGCGAGCGCGGCCACATCATGGGCGGCCTGTTCTACGAGCTCGAGCCGGAGGAGCAGAGCGCGCACATGGACAAGGTCGTGGTCGCCGACCGGTTCCAGGGTCTCGGGGTGGCCGCCGCCCTCCTCGAGGAGCTGTGCAACCGGTTGCGAACCGCCGGCTACCGGTCGCTGACCACCGGGTTCTTCCGGCCCGAGTTCTTCTACCGATTCGGCTTCACCATCGAGCGGCGCTACGCCGGGCTCGTCAAGCCGCTGTCCTGATCCGCGCTACCGGTAACCGAAGAGCATCGAGTAAACGATCAGGGCGATCAGGGTCAGGCCGATGAAAAGGGCCGTGAAGCCGAAGATGCGGAAGACCCTCTCGGTCTTCTCCCGGGCCGGGCCGACGAGACGAGCTGCCCGCTCTTCCTCGGTCGCGTTCTCGACGTACTCCTCGTACTCCACCGGCTTGTCGTGCTTGAGCTCCTCCAAGGCCACCCGACCGGTGAAGATGACCGGGTCCATGGGGAACTTGTCCGGCCGGAAGTGCGTGTTGAAGAAGTGGATGGTGAAAATGAAACCGACCGCGAGAAGGGCCTCGTCGGAGTGGATGATGGTGGCGACGTTGACCGACCACCCCGGCAGGACTCGGGTGAAGAGCTCCGGGAACCAGAGCAGGAACCCGGTCGAGCCGATCACGAAGACGCCCCAGAAGACCGCGAAGTAGTCGAACTTCTCCCAGTAGGTGTAGCGGCCGTACTCGGGCCGGGGGCCGCGCCCGAGGAACCAGCGCGCGCTCTGGAAGAACTGCTTGATGTCGGTGAGGTTGAACATCAGCGAGTCGCTGTTGCGGAAGATGAAGTCGAACCACGTCTTGCCCGACCTCGCCTTGACCCGGAAGACCTCGCGGATGTGGTAGAGAAAGAGCGCGATCAGCACCAGGCCGGCGATCCGGTGCAGAAGCCCCATGGTCGCGTAGCCGCCGAGCAGCCGGTTGATGACGTGCGCCCAGCCCATGTACGAGAACTTCAGGGCCATCCCGGTCAGGGCCAGGGTGAAGAAGCTGAGCATCATGACGAGGTGCATCGCCCGCTGCTCGCGGGTGAATCGAAGGTAGAACCTGCCGTCGCGGCCGGCCCGCTCACGGAGAGGACGCCAGTGCTCGCGGGTCCGCCACAGCCGGAACAGCCACATCAGGGTGTGCACCAGGAAGAAGGACAGCGTGCCCACCAGCAAGGCGGTCATGAAGCGGTAGGACCAGTACAGCAGCGGGTAACGGTCCGGGTCGTGGTGGGTCGCGTGGCTGAGGTAGCCGGCGAACTGCAGGTGGGCGCGGGGGTGGCACTGGCCACAGGTCTCGACCACGTGCCGGGTGCTCAGCCGTGAGTCGGGGTTGGTGGTCGGCAGGATGTCATGGGTGCCGTGGCAGTCGTAGCACTTGGCGGCGCCGTCGGAGCCGAGCTGGGTCACCTTGCCGTGGTAGGTGTCGAAAAAGGTCTCGGCATATGCCTCGTGACAGCGACCGCACTGGTCCATCATCCGGAAGCGGAAGCCCTGGGCGTCGATCCGGGTGATGGTGTGCGAGGTGTGGCAGTCCTCGCAGGTCGGCAACTCCTTGCGGGTGCCGGTGTTTCCCGGCCAGTGAACGCTGGTCCTGAACTGCTCCTCGATGCCCTTGTGGCAGGTGCCGCAGGTGTCGGCGATCCGGTCGGGATGAATGGTGGACAGGGGGTCTTCCTCGCCGAGAGCCTTGTGGGCGGTGTGGCAGTCGACGCAGCTCGCCGACACCACCAGGCCGCTCTCCATCAGGCCCCGGCCGTGGGAGCTCCGCAGGTAGCCCTCGACGATGTCCGGTCCGTCGCGCTGGATGCGCTGCTCGGCGACCCCGCCACGGGCGTGGCAGCGGCCGCACAGCTCCGGCGTGTTGCGCGAGAAGGTCGGCGACGAGGGCAGCCGGTGGTCCTGCATGCCGTGGCCGTCGCCGTGGCAGGTCACGCAGCGGGGCGCCTCGGGATCGGCGCCGGCGACCAGCTGGCCGTGCCGCGACAGCTCGTGGTCGGCGACCTGGGCGGCGTGGCAGATGCTGCAGTCGACCGGCCCGACAACCGTCGCGCAGGGGCGCTCGGAGTGGCCCGGGGTGACGTCGGTGTGGCACTGGGCGCAAGCGGTGCGGGCATGCACCGACAGCCCGAAACGCTCGGCGTCGACGAACAGCGAGATCTCGACGCCGTCGCGCTCGCCCTTCAGCTCGGGCTTGCCATGACAGCTCAGGCAGTCCTCGGTGCCGGCGCCCTCGAAGGACACCGGCCGGCGGCGGATCTTGTGCGGCTGGTGGCACTCGACGCAGGACGGGACCTTGTGCGGCTCCTCCTCCCACAGCCGACCCTCGATGACCTTGAGGTGCACCTCCTCGATCCGGGCGTGGCACTGCATGCACATCTGCGCGACGTTGGCGCGGTTGATGGTCGACTCGGGGTGGTTGTGGTCGAGGATGTCGTGGGCGGTGTGGCACGAGGTGCACACCGCACTGACCGTCAGCCCCTTCTTGAAGAGCGCCTCGCCGTGCACCGACATCGAGAAGTTCTCGAGGATCCGGTCCTGAGGGATGTCGTGCTGCAGGGTGACCGGCGAGCCCTCGCGGTGGCAGCGACCGCACAGCAGCGGCACGTTCATCACCGCGGTCGGGGCCGCCTGGTCACGGTGCGACAAGATGGCGTGGTGGCCGTGGCAGACGACGCAGGAGGGCGCCAGCGGGTCGCCCTTGACCGCCGCCCGGCCGTGCAGGCCGCGGCGGTGCTGCCTCTCCTGCTCGCCGTGGCACGGGCCGCAGGTCTCGAGCTGGCCGATCGGGTCGGAGGGCGCACGGACGTTGTGGCCGCGGTGACAGTCGATGCAGGCTGCGGCGGGGTCGCCGGCGGCGTCGGTGCGGGAGTGGGGGCTCTTCGCCAGCTCCTTCTGGGCCTGGGCGTGGCAGCGGATACATGCCTCGTTCGCCCTGGTGTGGTGGATTGGCGAGGCCGGGTCCTGCTTCGACAGCACGTTGTGAGCGCCGTGGCACGAGATGCAATCGGCCGACGGCGAGCCGGCCACCGACGCCCAGCCGCCGTGCGGCCCGGCGAAGAACTCGGTGCTGACGTCGTCGTGGCAGGTGGCGCAGGACACCGCCCCGAGCTCGTCGTCGTGGGGCAGCTCGGCGCCGTCCAGGTCGGTGTGACAGTCGACGCAGGCGAACTCGCCGTGGACCGACGCCGAGTAGGCGGCCGGGTCGACGAACATCGACACGGCCCGCCCGGCACGGAGGCCGTCGAGCTCGGGGTCCTCGTGGCAGCCGAGGCAGTCGGCGTTGTCCTGGGCCTGGCCGACTGCCGGGACCAGCAGCCCGAGGGTCGCGAGGAGGAGTGCGGCCGTGGCGAGAGGCGGTTGGCGACGAGGGCGCAGGTGAGACGTCATCGGGGTGCGGTCTCCGCGGATTACTCTATATGCATGTGAAAATCCCTGCAAGCTCTTCTGTCCGTGAAACTTGAGAATGCAACTCGTCTCAGGATCTTCACCCTGCGGCTGCCTCCGCCATTCGGATCATGTCCGATTGCGCAACTGACCAGCAGTTGATACGCTCCCTCCAAGCTGGAGGGCTCGATGAACGCCAACGCCTCGGGGCCGTCAAAGCTGCCGCAGCGACTCCTGAACTATGCCAACAACCCCTTGACGATGCTCGGCTTCGTGCTCACCACCGTGTCCGGGATCCTGATCGTCACCTTCCTTCTCGTCGAGCTCTTTGGTGGCCTGCACAACCCCTACTTCGGGGTCTTCGCCTACGTCATCCTGCCCGCGCTCTTCGTCCTCGGGCTGCTCGTGATGCCGGCCGGCATGCTCCTGCGGCGACGCCGACTGGTCCGCGGCGGGGTGAGCGACGGCGAGCTCGCCGCCTACCCGCGCCTCGACTTCAACGACCCTCGCATGCGCCGCGTCGCCACCATCGTGCTCGTGCTCACCGTGGTCAACGGGGTGATCCTCGGGGCGAGCTCGTTTCTGGCCGTCGAGAAGATGGAGACCGTCGAGTTCTGCGGCGCCACCTGCCACACCGT
>CAZKKP010000197.1:5563-7342 GCA_964553295.1 uncultured Thermoanaerobaculia bacterium
ATCAAATCCCGCGGCGGGCCCATCAGCCTGGTGATCGATCTGAACCGGCCCCGGCATCGCCGGATTCTTGGGCTGGTCGGAGCTGGCAGCGTCCTATTTCTCTTGGTCTCGGCCTTTGGGAGTTATCACAGCTACCAGTTTACCGAGTCGGTAACTTTCTGTGGCCAGGCCTGCCACACCGTGATGCAGCCGGAGTACACCGCTTTCCAGGAGTCGCCGCACTCGCGGGTGGCCTGCGTCCAGTGCCACATCGGCCCCGGCGCCTCGTGGTTCGTCCGCTCGAAGCTCGACGGGCTGCGCCAGGTCTGGCACACCCTCGCCGACTCCTACAATCGGCCGATCACGACGCCGATCCACACCCTGCGGCCGGCCCGCGAGACCTGCGAGCAGTGCCACTGGCCGGCCAAGCACCACGGTGACAGGCTGCGGGTGTTCACGCGCTACGGCAGCGACGAGGCGAGCAGCCCGCGATACACGGTCATGCTGCTGAGGACCGGTGGCGGCCGGCTCGACCTCGGCAGCCACGGCGGCATCCACTGGTGGCACATCGAGTCCGACAACCGGATCCGCTACCTGTCGACCGACGACCAGCGCGAGGAGATCACCTGGGTCCAGCTCGAGACCCCCGACGGTGAGGTGGTCACGTATCTCCGGGACGGCGCGGATGAGCCTGCCGACGCCGCCGTGGCCGGCGCCCGCATCATGGACTGCGTCGACTGCCACAACCGCCCGACCCACCTCTTCGCGCCCCCGGCGAAGGCCCTCGACGCGGTGCTCGACAACCATCCCGAGCTGCGCCAGCTGCCGTACTTCAAGCGGGTCGCACTGGCCTCGGTCGACACCAGGTACCCCTCCCACGCCGCGGGGGTGGCCGGCGTGCGGCAGGCGGTTGCCTCCCACTACGTCACCGAGCACGGCGAAGCCGAAGGTGTGACCCCGGAGCTCGTCGAGCTCGGCGCCGCCGAGGCGTCCCGGGTCTACGGTCGCTCGTTCTTCCCGGCCATGGACACCGACTGGCGCACCCACCCGAACCACATCGGCCACGACGACTTCCCCGGCTGCTGGCGGTGCCATGACGGCGAGCTGGTGAGCACCGACGGCGAGCGGATGATCCCGGTCGACTGCGACGGCTGCCACGTCATCCTGGTCGACGGCGACCGCACGATGCCCGACCTGGAGCGACTCCGCGTCGACGGCTGACGTTCCGCCGGCGCCGGCCGTCGTGGTAACCTCTCTCCGCACGAGTGGATCGAGCCTGACCGCGGTACAGCGCGAGCGGCGGGGAGTTGGATGATGGACTGGCTGGAGCAGAACCTCGACGCCTACCGGATCATTGCCGAGATTCTGAACGAGTTCCGCTCCATGCTGCGGCCGGCCCTGGAGCGGATCCACGGACCGAAGTGGTACCTGGATGGCGTCCCGGAGCCGGTGTTCAAGAGGCTCGTCGAGAGCAAGGAGAGCGAGCGCGCCATCGACTGGTACGAGAGCGAGTACCAGGAGATCATTGACTATGCGGTCTTCACGGACATCTTGAAGATCCTCGAGGCGAATGCCGCCCACTTCGGCCCGCTACTGCAGCTGGCGCCCAACCCGGCACTGCTCGAGGCGCGGTTCATGGAGCTCGAGGTGATGCGCTCGAAGGTCGGCCGCACACGACCGATCAGCGAGTCCGAACTCTCCTTCCTCGGGACGTTCCACCTGCGCTTTCGGCGGGCGATGGAAGTGCTGCGGGCCGCGGGCGAGCCGGGCGCCGCAGAGCGCCCCCCGGCCGCCGCACCG
>CAZKKP010000198.1:0-7323 GCA_964553295.1 uncultured Thermoanaerobaculia bacterium
CGGCCCTCGCCGCCGCGGTCGCCGAGACCGACCGACCCACCCTGGTGGCGGTGCGCTCGCACATCGCCTGGGGCGCCCCGACCAAGCAGGACACCGCCGACGCCCACGGCGCCCCCCTCGGTGCGGACGAGGTGCGGGCGACCAAGGAGCGCTACGGTTGGCCGCCGGACGCCAGCTTCCGGGTGCCGGCCGAGGCCCGGGAGCGTTGCCGGGAGGTGGTCGCCGGGGGCCGCGAGCGGGTCGCTGACTGGCAGCGGCGGTTCGCCGCCTGGCAGGCGGCCCATCCCGAGCTGGTCGACGACTGGACGCGTCACCTCACGGGTCGGCTGGCCGACGGATGGCGCGACCGCCTGCCTCGCTTCGAGCCCGGCGGCAAGGCCCTCGCCACCCGCGCGGCCTCGGGCACGGTGCTCAACGCGCTGGCGGCGGTTCTGCCCGAGCTGGTCGGAGGCGCCGCCGACCTGGCGCCGTCGACCAAGACGACGATCAAGGGCAGCGGGGCGATCGGCCGCGGCCGCTTCGGCGAGCGCAACCTGCACTTCGGCATCCGCGAGCACGGCATGGCGGCCCTGCTCAACGGCATGGCGCTGCACGGCGGGGTGCGGCCCTACGGGGCGACCTTCCTGGTGTTCGCCGATTACCTGCGCCCGTCGATCCGTCTCGCCGCGCTGATGGGGCTGCCGGTGGTCTACGTCTTCACCCACGACTCGATCGGGGTCGGCGAGGACGGGCCGACCCACCAGCCGGTCGAGCACCTGCTGTCGCTGCGGGCGATCCCCAACCTGGTGGTGCTGCGCCCGGCGGACGCCACCGAGACCGCGGGCGCCTGGGCGGCGGCGCTGGAGCGGGAGCGCGGCCCGAGCGCCCTGGTGCTCAGCCGACAGGGGCTGCCGGTGCTCGAGACGGCGAGCGTCGACGGGGTCGCCCGGGGGGCGTACGTGCTCGTCGAGGCGGCCGCCGGCGGTCCCCGACTGGTGCTCGTCGCCAGCGGGTCGGAGGTCAGCCTGGCGCTCGCCGCCCGAGCCCTGCTCGAGGCCGAGGGCGTCGCGGTCCGGGTGGTCTCGATGCCGTCCTGGGAGCTCTTCGACGACCAGGACGAGGCCTACCGCCGCGAGGTACTGCCGCCCGGCGTGCCCACCCTGGCCGTCGAGGCCGGCGTCAGCCGCGGCTGGCGGGACTACGTCGGCGCCTCGGGCGACGTGGTCGGGCTCGACCGGTTCGGCGCCTCGGCGCCGGGCCGGGTGGTGGCCGAGAAGCTGGGCTTCTCCGCCGAGATCGTGGCCGAGCGGGCACGGCGATTGCTCGACCGAGGATGAACGACCCGGGTCGCCGCCGCGGGCGCCATTCAGGCGCCCCGAGGAGATCCACCACGACAGTCGGGGACGAGAGATGAATCCACTGAAGCGAGCGTGGCACGAGCAGGGACAGTCGATCTGGTTCGACTTCATCGAGCGGGGCCTTCTGACCGGAGGCGGCCTCGGGCGGCTGGTCGCCGACGACGGGGTGCGCGGCGTGACCTCGAACCCGTCCATCTTCCAGGCCGCGATCACCGCCGGCGCGGCCTACGACGCCAGCCTCTCCGAGCTGCTTGCGGCCGACCGGACGCTGTCCAGCACGGCCCTTTACGAGGCGCTGGCGATCGCGGACATCCGGCTGGCGGCGGACATTCTGCGGCCGGTGTTCGACGCCTCCGGCGGCGGCGACGGCTTCGTCAGCCTCGAGGTCTCACCGCACCTCGCCGACGACGCCCGCGGTACGGTCGACGAGGCGCGGCGGCTGTGGCGGACCGTCGACCGACCCAACCTGATGGTCAAGGTCCCGGCCACGGCGGCCGGCATTCCGGCGATCGAGGCGCTCATCGGCGACGGCGTCAACGTCAACGTCACCCTGATGTTCTCGCTCGCCCACTACGAGGTCGTCGCCACCGCCTACCTGCGCGGGCTGGAGCGCTGCGCCGCCCCGGAGAAGGTGGCCTCGGTGGCGTCCTTCTTCGTCAGCCGGGTCGACACCGCGGTCGACGCCGAGCTCGAGCGGATCGGCAGCCCGGAGTGCCTGGCGCTGCGGGGGCGGGCGGCGATCGCCAACTCGCTGGTGGTCTACCGTCGCTTCCTCGAGATCTTCCACGGCGACGCTTTCGCGCCGGCGCGCCGCCGCGGCGCGCGGGTCCAGCGGCCCTTGTGGGCGAGCACGAGCACCAAGAACCCGGCCTACCGCGACGTCCTCTACGTCGAGGAGCTGATGGGCCCGGAGACGGTCAACACCCTGCCGGCGGCGACGCTGGAGGCCTTCCGCGACCACGGCCGGCTGCGCAACGCCCTGGCCGAGCCCGGGCACGACCCGGCGGCGACGCTCGTCGAGCTTGAGCGCGTCGGCGTCGACCTCGGGGCGGTCACCGAGCAGCTGCAGGTCGACGGCGTCCGGGCCTTCGCGAGGTCCTTCGACGCCCTGCTCGAGGCCCTCGACGACGCCCGCCGCCGGCTCGCCCCGGGCTGAGCGCGGCGGCGGACGGAGGCTTCAGATGTGCGGCATCATCGGCTACGTCGGCGACTCGGAGGTCGTGCCGGTTCTGCTCGACGGGCTGCGGCGGCTCGAGTACCGCGGCTACGACTCGGCCGGGCTGGCGGTCATGACCGCCGACGGCATCCGGATCCAGCGTGCCGCGGGCAAGCTCCGCCACCTCGAGCAGGTCGCCTTCGAGACGCCGCTGCGCGGCCGCCTCGGCGTCGGGCACACCCGCTGGGCGACCCACGGCGCCCCAACCGAGGCCAACGCCCACCCCCAGACCGATGCCTCGGGACGGGTCGCGGTGGTCCACAACGGCATCCTCGAGAACTACTCCGAGCTGCGCCGCGAGCTGGTCGCCGAAGGCGTCGAGCTGCGCTCGGAGACCGACACCGAGCTCATCGCCCAGCTTCTCGGCCGGGCCACGGGCTCATTGGAGGAGCGGGTCCTGGCGGTGCGGGCGCGGCTGGTCGGACAGTACGCGGTGGTCGCCGTGTCGGCTGACGAGCCCGAGGGGGTCGTCGCCTTCCGCCAGGGTCCGCCGCTGGTGGTCGGGCTCGGCGAGGACGAGAACATCGTCGCCTCCGACGTCACCGCGCTGCTCCACCGCACTCGGCGGGTGGTGTTCCTCGACAACGGCGAGGTCGCCATCGTCCGCCGCGACGGCGTGCGCCTGCTCGACCGTGACGGCCGCAGGGTAGACCGCGAGCCCGAGCACCTCGACTGGGACGCCGGCCGGGCCGAGAAGGGCGGCTTCCGCCACTTCATGCTCAAGGAGATCCACGAGCAACCGGACGCCATCCGCAACACCGTGCTCGCCTACCTCGACCCGGAGCGCACCGGCGTCACCCTCGAGCAGGCCGGCTTCACCGCCGAGCGCCTGGCGCCGATCCGGCGGGTCCATCTGGTTGCCTGCGGCACCTCGTGGCATGCCTGCCTGGTCGGCAAGTTCCTGATCGAGCAGCTCGCCGGCCTGCCGGTGGACGTCGACTACGCCTCGGAGTACCGCTACCGGGCGCCGCTGGTCTCCGGCGAGGTTCTGGTGGTCGGGGTCACCCAGTCGGGCGAGACCGCCGACACCCTGGCGGCGATGGAGCTGGCTCGCGACCAGGGGGCGCTGCTGGCGACGGTGTGCAACGTCCGCGGCTCCTCCTCGTGGCGCCTCGCCGCCGCCGCCATGCTCACCCAGGCCGGCCCCGAGATCGGTGTCGCCTCGACCAAGGCCTTCACCACCCAGCTCGTGGCGCTGCTGCTGCTCGCCCTGGCCCTGCGTCGCCTCCGCGGGCTCTCCGACGGCCTCGACCGCGAGCTGGTGCACGAGCTGCAACGGCTGCCGTTGGCCGTCGAGCGGGCCCTGGCCCTCGGCGGCGAGGCCCACCGGCACGCCACCGAGCTGCTCGCCGAGGCGCCCAACGCCCTCTACCTGGGCCGCGGGCTGCTCTACCCGATCGCCCTCGAGGGGGCCCTCAAGCTCAAGGAGATCTCCTACGTCCACGCCGAAGGATACCCGGCCGGCGAGATGAAGCACGGACCGATCGCCCTCGTCCAGGACGGCTTCCCGGTGGTCGCCCTGGCGGTCGCCGCGGCCCACCGGGAGAAGCTGCTGGGCAACCTCATGGAGGTCAGGGCGCGGGGCGCCGCGGTGATCGTGGTCGCCGAGGAGGGCGTCCGCGCGGTGGAGGAGATCGCCGACCTGGTGCTGCCGGTGCCCTCTGTCCACCCGCTGCTGCAGCCGATCGTCGCCGCGGCGCCCCTGCAGCTGCTCGCCTACCACGTCGCCACCCATCTCGGCCACGACGTCGACCAGCCGCGAAACCTCGCCAAGAGCGTGACCGTTGAGTAGATCGCTGCTCGAAGAGCTCAACCCCGCCCAGCAGCGCGCCGTCAGCCACGGCGACGGCCCGCTGCTGGTGCTCGCGGGCGCCGGCTCGGGCAAGACCCGGGTTCTGACCTACCGCGTCGCCCACCTCCTGGCCGCCGGCGCCGCGGCGTCCCACGAGGTCACCGCGGTGACCTTCACCAACAAGGCGGCTCGCGAGATGCGCGAGCGCGTCGAACGTCTGCTCGGCCGACCCCTGGCCGGCGGCTTCGTCGGCACCTTCCACCGCTGGGCACTCGAGGTGCTCCGGCGCTGGCCGCGCGAGGCGGGGCTGCCGCCCGCCTTCGGCATCGCCGACGGCGACGACCAGCGCGCCCTGGTGGTCCGCGCCCTCAAGCAGCTCGAGCTCGACCCCAAGGCCTGGCCGGCGCGCCAGCTGCTCGCCCGGATCTCGGTGGAGACCAACCGGGGTCGCGGCCTCGAGGCCTTCGAGGCGCGCGCCGACGACCCCGGGGCCGAGGTCGTGGCCCGGGTCTGGCGGCGCTACAGCGAGCTCAAGCAGCGCGCCGGGGTGGTCGACTTCGACGACATGCTGCTGAGGGCCCTCGAGCTGCTGCGCGCCGACGACCGGGTGCGGGCGGCGGTCCGCCGGCGGGCGCGGTTCCTGCTCGTCGACGAGTTCCAGGACACTAACCGGCTGCAGCTCGACCTGCTCGCCGAGGCTCTCGGCCCGGAGCGCAACCTGACCGCGGTCGGTGACGAGGACCAGGCGATCTACCGCTGGCGCGGCGCCGAGATGGGCACGATCCTCGCCTTCGAGCGCTCCTATCCCGGGGCGACGGTGGTCTCCCTGGAGCAGAACTACCGCTCGACGGCGGCGATCCTGGCCGCCGCCGGCCAGCTCATCGCGCACAACGCCCTGCGGCGCGGCAAGCGGCTGTTCACCGCCGCGGAAGGCGGCGAGCCGGTCCGGTTGTGCGTCGCCGAGGACGAGCGGGAGGAGGCGCGCTGGGCCGCCGACCGGCTCGAGGAGCTCGCCGCCTCCGTGCCCTGGGGTGAGATGGCGGTGCTGGTGAGGACCAATGCCCAGACCCGCACCTTCGAGGAGGAGCTGACCCGCCGGCGGGTGCCCCACCGGGTGGTCGGCGGCCTCAGGTTCTGGCAGCGGGCGGAGGTCAAGGACGCGCTCGCCTACCTGCGCCTGGTGGTCCGCGACGACGACGTGCTCGCCTTCGAGCGGGTGGTCAACGTGCCGGCGCGGGGCATCGGCGCGGCGGCCCTCGACGTGCTCCACGAGCACGCGCGCCTCACCGGGCTGACCCTGCCGGCGGCGGCGCGGCAGCTGCCGGCGGCTCTCGCGCCACGCCCCCGAATGGCCCTCGAGCGCTTCTTCGGGCTGCTCGAGGAGGCGCGGGCACAGCGCTCGGCGCTGGCCCCGGCGGACTTCGTCGGCTGGCTGCTCGAGGCCTCCGGGCTGCTCGGGCTGTACGCCGGTGACGACGAGGAGCGGCTGTCGCGGCGCGCGAACCTCGACCAGCTCGCGGCCGCCGTTGCCGAGGCGGCCGGCCAGGGTCAGAGCCTCGAGGAGCTGCTCGACGCGGTCGCCCTGCTCGAGGAGGCCGACGACGAGGCGGCGCCGGAGGCGGTCTCCCTGATGACCTTGCACGCCGCCAAGGGGCTCGAGTTCGACGCCGTCGTGCTCGCCGGTCTCGAGGACGGGCTGCTGCCCCACTCGGCCTCCCGGGACGAGCCCGAGGGCCTGGAGGAGGAGCGTCGGCTGGCCTATGTCGGCATGACCCGGGCCCGGCGATGGCTCGCCCTGACCGCGGCGCAGAGCCGTTTCCTCTTCGGCCAGCGGTCGGCGAGCCGGCCGTCGCAGTTCCTCGAGGAGCTCGCTGCGGCCGAGCTGCTGGACGTCACCGAGGCGCCGACGTGGCGGGCCGAGCCGGCGCTCACGCAGGCCACCGTGCCCCCGGGGAGGACTCCCGCCCGACGGCCGGCCGCCGGGCCGGAGCGCGTCCCGGAGCGCCGGCCGCGGCCGATCGCGGCCACTGTCACCGACGGCGACGGCCAGGGCTGGCGGCCGGGCGACCGGGTGCGGCATCGGCGGTTCGGCTCGGGGGTCGTGCTGGCGTGCCAGGGGCGGGGACCGCAGCTCAAGCTGGTGGTGTACTTCGACCGGGCCGGGCGCAAGACCCTGGTGCCGACCATCGCGCGGCTCGAGAAGGTCTGATGGGGGAGGTGGAGCATGGTTTCTGAGTTCGCGACCCGGCAGCAGTGGCGCCACACGACGGTGCTGGCGGTGCGGCGGGACGGCCGGGTGGTGGTCGCCTCGGATGGCCAGGTGACCCTCGGCACGACGGTGCTCAAGCATGGCGCCGCCAAGGTGCGGCGGCTGGCCGGCGGCAAGGTGGTGGCCGGCTTCGCCGGCTCGGTGGCCGACGCCCTCGCCCTGTTCACCCGCTTCGAGGCCAAGCTCGAGGCCTTCGGCCACAATCTGGACCGGGCGGCGGTCGAGCTGGCGCGGGAGTGGCGGACCGACCGCGCCCTGCGCCATCTCGAGGCGCTGCTGGTGGCCGCCGACCGCAGCACGACGCTGCTCATCTCCGGTACCGGCGAGGTGCTGGCGCCCGACGACGACATCGTCGCGGTCGGCTCCGGCGGGCCCTATGCGCTGGCGGCAGCCCGCGCTCTGCTCGGCCACACCGATCTCGCGGCCCGCGAGATCGCGGAGCAGGCCCTGCGCATCACCGCCTCGATCGACATCTACACCAACGACCACCTGACCTTCGAGGAGCTGGCGCCGTGAGCTTCGACCACCTGACCCCGCGGGAGATCGTCACCGAGCTGGACCGTCACATCGTCGGCCAGACGGCGGCCAAGCGCGCGGTCGCCGTCGCGCTGCGCAACCGCTGGCGGCGGCAGCAGCTGGCGCCCGAGCTGCGCGACGAGGTGGCGCCGAAGAACATCATCATGATCGGCCCGACCGGGGTCGGCAAGAC
>CAZKKP010000199.1:0-1447 GCA_964553295.1 uncultured Thermoanaerobaculia bacterium
CCTCGCGGCCGGCCACGACGAGCTGCTCGGCGAGGTCCGCTGTGCCTACCGGGCCTGGTCCGAGGCCGCCGCCGAGAGCCGCCGCCTGGCCGCGGCGGCCGCCGCCCGGCGCGACCGCCTCGACGCGATTGCCTTCCAGCTCGCCGAGATCGACGCCGTCGCCCCGGCGCCCGGGGAGGACGAGGAGCTGCGCGGCCGCCGTCGGGTGTTGCGCAGCTCTGGCCGGCTGGCAGAGCTCGCCGCCGCGGCGCTCGGCCGGCTGGTGGACAACGAGCCGGCGGTGCTCGACGAGCTCACCCGGGCCGGACGGGAGGTCGAGGAGATGGCCGCCTGCGGCCTCGAGGTCGTGGCCCTCGCCGAGCGGCTCGGCGAGGCCAGGGTGCTCACCGAGGACGCGGTCTCCGAGCTCCAGCAGCGGGTCGCCGAGTTCGAGCACGATCCCGACGATCTCGACCGCCTCGAGTCGCGGCTGTACCGCCTCGAGCAGCTGACGCTCAAGTACGGCGAGCCCGTCGAGCGCGTGCTCGAGCACCGTGCCGCCCTGCTCGCCGAGCGCGAGGAGTTCGACCTGGCCGGCGACCGGCTCGAGCATGCCAGGAAGCTGGAGGGTGAGGTCCTCGCGCGCTACGACCGGGCGGCGGCGGCACGGTTCGCGGCCGAGGTGGGCCGGGTCCTCGAGCGACTGGCGATGGCCGGCACGCGGCTCGACTTTTCCTGGTCGACGCGGCCCGATCCCTCGAGCCCGCTGCGCCGCGGCGGCATCGCCGTCGCCTTCGACGAGGACGGTGTCGAGGAGTGCGAGCTGCAGCTCGCCGCCAACCCCGGCGAGGAGCCCCGGCCGATGGCCCGAATCGCCTCCGGCGGCGAGCTTTCCCGGCTCCACCTCGCCTTGCGGACGGTGCTCAGGGGTCGCCGCGGCGCCGAGCCGCTGACGCTGCTCTTCGACGAGGTCGACTCGGGCCTCGGCGGCGCCACCGCCGCCGCCCTCGCCGGGCTGCTGGCGGATCTCGCGCGGACCGACCAGGTGCTGGTCGTCACCCACCTGCCACAGGTCGCCGCCCGCGCAACGGCACAGCTGCGGGTCGAGAAGGTGCTCGTGGACGGCCGCTCGGTGACCCGCGTCCAGCGTCTCGCGCCTGCTGAGCGCGAGCTCGAGCTGGCGCGCATGCTCGCCGGCGAGGCGGTCGGCCCGTCGGCCAGGGCGCACGCCCGGGCCCTGTTGGACAGCTGATGGAGAGGTTGCCTTTCGCCGCCCGCGGCGACGTCGCAGCGGCCGCTGCGGCGGTCGAGCGTGCCCTGCGGTCGGACGGCGTGGTGCTGCTGCCGACCGAGACCTTCTACGGCCTCGCCGCCGATCCCCGTCGCCCCAAGGCGGTGGCGCGGGTCTTCGCCCTCAAGAGTCGGCCGCCGGACCGGCGGCTGCTGGTGCTGTGCTCGGACTGGCGGC
>CAZKKP010000199.1:1457-7307 GCA_964553295.1 uncultured Thermoanaerobaculia bacterium
TGCCTGGTGCCGGAGAGCTTCCGGGTCCGGCTGTCACGCTCCTGGCCGGGTCCGCTGACCGCGGTGCTGCCCCTTCTGCGGCCGCTGGCCGCCGCCGGCGACGGCCCTTCGCTGGCCGTGCGCATTCCCGGGCACGACGTGCTGCGGGCCCTGCTCTACCGGGTGGGACCGGTCACCGGGACCTCGGCCAACCGCAGCGGAGAGTCGCCACCGACGACGGCCGACGAGGCCCTCGCCGGGCTCCTCGGCGGTCCCGACCTGGTGCTCGACGGCGGGACCAGCGCCGGCGGCCTGGCGAGCACCCTCGTCGACCTCATGGGGGCGACGCCGAGGGTCCTCCGGCAGGGTGCGGTCTCGTGGGGTGACGATGCCTTCTGGCAGGCTGCGCAGCGCGGTGGGTGAGCCGACGGCCGCGGCGCCGGCCGGCGTCGCGAGGCCTGTGGAAAAGCCTGCGGAAAAGCCTGCGGAAAACCCATGAAGACCGTGTAAACACAAGCACTTCAGTGATCAACGGGTGAATCGAGATGAAGATGTCAAGACTATTGTTTTCAAATACTTGCGCGTATCCCCTTGATAATCGGCCTGTTGCCCGGATGGCGTGCCGGCGCTTCCTCCACAACCCACTGCAATCCGAGCCCTTGCAGCGTCTCGTGTTGCCGGCCCGAGCGGCCCTGTGCTAGCGTGTGCGGCCCACCGTGGGGGAGCTGCGAGTCGTCCGAAGACGGCTCACGGGGGAGCACGATGCTGACCAGGTCGGTCGACGGCAAGAGTCCGCGATTCGGCGCCGGGGTGTTCGTGGCGGCCAACGCGGTCGTCGTCGGCGACGTCACCCTCGGTGACGACGCCTCGGTGTGGTACGGCGTGGTGCTCCGGGGCGACATCCACTGGATCCGCGTCGGCGCCCGGTCGAACCTCCAGGACGGAGTGGTCGTCCACGTCGAGAACAACCTGTATCCCACGCTGCTCGAGGACGAGGTGAGCGTCGGCCACGGCGCCCTGCTGCACGGCTGCACGGTGCGCCGGGGAGCGCTCATCGGCATGGGTGCGAAGGTGCTCAACGCCGCCGAGATCGGCGCCGGGGCGATCGTCGCCGCCGGCGCCGTGGTCCGGGAAGGTTTCTCGGTGCCGCCGGGCACCCTGGCCGTGGGGGTCCCCGCGGTGGTCAAGCGAGCCCTCACGGCTGAGGAGATGGAGCGCGCTCGGCGGACTGCAGTCAACTACGTCGAGTACAAGAACCGGGCGCTGGCCGGTCCCGCCGACTTCTGGGTCGGGGGCCCGCTGCGGGGGGAGAGCAGTTGATCCAGAAGGTCAAGGGAACCCGTGACGTGCTGCCGCCGGAGTCGCGTCTGTGGGCGGCGGTCGAGGCCGAGGCCCTGCGCGTCTTCTCCGGCTTCGGCTACGACGAGGTGAGGCTGCCGCTGCTCGAGCCGACGGAGCTGTTCGTGCGTGGCGTCGGCGAGGGCACCGACATCGTGGCCAAGGAGATGTACACCTTCTCCGACCGCAAGGGCCGCTCGCTCACGCTGCGGCCTGAGGGCACTGCCGGGGTCGCCCGGGCGTTCATCGAGAACGGGCTCGGTCAGTGGCCGCAGCCGGTGCGGCTCGCTTATCTCGGGCCGATGTTCCGCTACGAGAAGATGCAGCGCGGCCGCTACCGGCAGTTCGCCCAGATCGGGATCGAGGCCCTCGGAGCGGCGACCCCGGCGGCCGACCTCGAGGTGCTGCTGGTGCTGCACACCTTCCTCGGCGCCCTCGGCTTCGACGACCTCGAGATCGTGCTCAACAACCTCGGCGACCCCGAGGACCGGGCCCGCTTCGTCGAGGTCCTGAAGGCCGAGCTCGAGCCGCACCGCGGGCACCTGTGCGGCGACTGCCAGCGGCGCTGGAACGAGAACCCACTCCGCCTGCTCGACTGCAAGGCGTCGCGCTGCAGGGAGCTGGTCGCCGACACGACGCCGATCGCCGAGGTCGTCAGCGAGCCGGCCCGGGCGCACGTCGCCCAGGTCGAGGAAGGGCTGAGGAGGCTCGGCATCCCGGTGCGGCGGGCGCCGCGGCTGGTGCGCGGCCTCGACTACTACCTGCGCACCGTCTTCGAGGTGGTGTCGCCCCAGCTCGGCGAGGACACGGTGATCTGCGGCGGCGGCCGCTACGACCGGTTGATCGCCGACCTCGGCGGCCCCGAGGTTCCCGGCATCGGCTTCGCCATCGGCGAGGACCGGCTGGTGGCGGTGCTGCCCGAGGCCTTCCGCTCACGGGTGCTCGACGTGGCCACGGTGGTCGTGGTTCCGGTGGGTGACGCCGCCGCGGCCGAGGCCCTCGCGGTCGCTCGCGACCTCGTCCTCGCCGGGCATCTGGTGCGCACCGAGGTCAGCGGCCGCTCGCTCAGGGCGGCGCTCAAGTGGGCGGCCAAGGTCGGTGCGGGGGCGGCGGTGCTGCTCGGGCCGGACGAGGTGGCTGCCGGCACGGCGGTGGTGCGGGACCTGGGCCGCGGCGAGCAGCGGACGGTGGCCCGTGCCGAGGTGGCCGCCGAGATCGCCGCAGTGTCGCGGCGTCCTCCCGAAGGGCTTGGAGAAGGAGCATGACGACATCGGCGTGGCAGCGTCCGTGGTGTGCGAGCCTCGACCGTTCCCGGATCGGCGACGTCGTCGAGGTGGTCGGCTGGATCCGTCGTCGGCGGGACCTCGGCGGCCTGGTCTTCGCCGACCTGAGGGACCGCACCGGCCTGCTCCAGCTGGTCTTCGAGGACGACCTGGTGGCCGCCGGCGAGCAGCTGTCGGCGGAGGACGTGGTGCGGGCGCTGGGGACCGTGCGCGAGCGCGCCGCCGGCCAGGCCAACCCCGAGCTGGCCAGCGGCGAAATCGAGCTTGAGGTGTCCGAGCTCGAGATCCTCAACCACGCCGAGACCCCGCCCTTCGTCGTCGAGGACCAGACCAACGCCTCGGAGGAGCTGCGGCTGCGCCACCGCACCCTCGACCTCCGGCGGCCGGTCATGATGCGCAACCTCGAGCTGCGCCACCGGGTGGTGGCCGAGGCCCGGCGGTACTTCGACGAGATGGGCTTCCTCGAGGTGGAGACGCCGATCCTCACCCGCTCGACGCCGGAGGGGGCGCGCGACTTCCTGGTGCCGTCGCGCGTCCACCGGGGATCGTTTTACGCCCTGCCGCAGTCGCCGCAGCTTTTCAAGCAGCTGCTCCAGGTCGCCGGGGTGGGTCGCTACCTGCAGGTGGCGCGGTGCTTCCGCGACGAGGACCTGCGCGCCGACCGCCAGCTCGAGTTCACCCAGATCGACCTCGAGGCCTCCTTCGTCAGCGAGGAGGACATCCTCGTCCTGGTCGAGGGCCTGTTCGCCCGGGTCTTCCCCCTCGCCGGCATCGAGCCGCCGGCGCGCTTCCCGCGACTGACCTACCGCGAGGCCCTGGAGCGCTTCGGCTCCGACCGGCCCGACACCCGCTTCGGCCTCGAGCTGGTCGAGCTGGGGCCGCTCGCCGTGGGCTGCGGCTTCAAGGTCCTCGAGGCGGCCGCCGGCGAAGGCCGGGTCAAGGGCCTCGTCCTGCCCGGCGGCGCCGAGCTGTCGCGCAAGCAGGTGGAGGCGCTGTCGGAGGTGGTGCGGCCCTTCGGCGCCGCCGGGGTGCTGTGGTTCAAGCGCGGTCCTGACGGCATCGCCTCGCCGGCGAAGAACGCCCTCGGCGAGGACGGCTGCCGCCGCTTCCTCGATGCCGCCGGGGCCCGGGAGGGGGACCTGCTGCTGCTGGTGGGCGGCCCGGAGAAGGTCGTGCTGGCCTCCCTCGGCGCCCTCCGCCTGGCGCTGGCGGACGAGCGCGGGCTGGTTCCCGAGGGTCGCCACGACTTCCTCTGGGTGACCGACTTCCCGCTGCTCGAGTGGTCCGCCGAGGACGGCCGCTTCTACGCCATGCACCACCCCTTCACCGCGCCGCGGCCGGAGGACGTCGAGCTCCTGGCGAGCGAGCCGGCGGCGGTCCGGGCGCGCGCCTACGACGTGGTGATGGACGGCATCGAGCTGGGCGGCGGCTCGATCCGGATCCACGACCCGGGTCTGCAGCGGCGGATGCTCGAGGTCCTCGGCATCGACGCCGCCGAGGCCGAGGCGCGCTTCGGCTTCCTGCTGGAGGCCTTCCGTTACGGCGCGCCGCCGCACGGCGGCATCGCCCTCGGGCTCGACCGCCTGGCCATGCTCATGGCCGGCCGCGACTCGATCCGCGACGTCATCGCCTTCCCCAAGACCACCTCGGCCTCGTGCCTGCTGACCGACGCCCCCTCGGGCGTCGACCCGGCCCAGCTTTCAGAGCTCGGCCTCGAGGTCGCCCGAACCCGCTGACCCTCACTCGCCCGGCAGGACCTCTTCGGCGAGCTCGAGCTCGCCGGCGCGGACCCGGTCGAGCAGCTCGCGGGCGGCCTCGGCCTGGTCGGGCGGAACCAGGATCTCGACCTGGCCGAGGCCGTCGAGGACCAGGCCGTGCGTCCGGCGGAGCGCCTCGCCGCGGCGGTGGGCGGTGATGCCGTTGGCCCCGAGGAAGGCGCAGAGCTGCTCCTCCTCGATCTCCCCCTGGACCCGCTCGACGACGACCCACTGGGTGTGCTCTGCCATGGCGGCCTCCGCCCGACCAGTATAGTCATGTCGTCATGCTGCCGTGTCTCCGGCGCGGTTGACACTCGCCAGACGGGGTTGCTATGATCCCGCTCCCCTGTTTGCGGGGCATGTTCTTTGCACTTATCACAGAGGTCGAAGACGGGTTCCGAAGCGTCCGGGGGGACCACCCGTCCGTAGCCCATGTAGGCGCGTAGCTCAGCTGGTTAGAGCGCTACCTTGACACGGTAGAGGTCATCGGTTCGAGTCCGATCGTGCCTACCATTCCTTCGTTGTCACGAAGGCGCGTAGCTCAGCTGGTTAGAGCGCATCCCTCACACGGATGAGGTCATCGGTTCGAATCCGATCGCGCCTACCACCAGGTGAAATCAGGCCCGACCCCGGCGGTCGGGCCTTTGTCGTTGCCCAGCGGGAGATCGTCAGATGTCGGACACCATACAGGTGACACTGCCCGACGGCAGCCGTCGCGAGGTCGCCGCGGGCGCCACGGTGCTCGAGGTGGCGGCGAGCATCGGCCCGCGGCTTGCCCGGGACACCGTCGCCGGTCTGGTCGACGGCCGGCTGGTCGACCTCAGGACCCGGCTCGAGCGCGACGTCGAGCTGCGCATCGTGACCACCCGCGACCCCGAGGGCGGCGAGGTCATCCGCCACTCGGCGGAGCACGTCATGGCCGACGCCGTGAAGCGGCTCTGGCCGGGCACCCCGATCGACGCCGGCCGCCAGGACCACGCCGACAAGTACCAGTACGACTTCCGTTTCCCGCGCGCCTTCAAGACCGAGGACTTCGAGCGCATCGAGCAGACGATGCGCGAGATCATCACCGAGGACCTGCCGTTCGAGCGCACCGAGACCGGCCGGACGGAGGTCCGCGAGCTGATGAGCCGCCGCGGCGAGGACATCAAGCTGCTGCGTCTGGAGGACATCCCCGAGGGCGAGGTGATCAGCCTGTACCGGCACGGCGACTTCGTCGACCTGTGTCGCGGGCCGCACGTCCAGCGCACCGGCCAGGTCGGCGCGGTGCGGCTGCTCGAGGCCTCCGGCGCCTACTTCAAGGGCGACGAGCGCAACGAGATGCTGCAGCGGATCTACGGCACCGCCTTCGCGACCCAGGCGGAGCTCGACGCCTACTTCGAGCGGCTGGAGGAGATCCGCCGCCGCGACCACCGCCGCCTCGGGCGCGAGCTCGACCTGTTCTCCTTCCACCCGGAGGCGCCGGCGAGTCCGTTCTTCCACCCGCGCGGCAC
>CAZKKP010000200.1:0-7212 GCA_964553295.1 uncultured Thermoanaerobaculia bacterium
CCTCGGCCAGGCTCGCCTGGGCGAGCGCTTCCTCGTAGGCCGCGAGGCGGGCGGCAAGGTCCTTGATCTCGGCGGAGCGGTCGAGCAGTGCCTCGTCGACCACCAGGTCGTCGAGGGCCCGGCGGGTGGCTTCGAGCTCGCGCTCCAGGCCGCGGCGCATCTGGCGGGCAGCCGCCAGGGTGCTGGTCCGCGTACCCAGACGCTCGAGGGCCCCGGCCGGAAAGGTCGAGACGTCGGCAGGGAGCTGCCGGCGCTCCTCGCGCAAGGTCATCAGCTCGGTCCAGTCCCCCCAGGCCGCGAGCAGGGCGTCGTCGAGCTGCAGCCGGCGTCGGACCCCGGCGTGATCCGACTCGAGCCGGGCGAGGTCGTGGTCGATCCGGGAAAGCCGCTCGACCGTCGCCACGTACTCCTCCTGGAAGCCGGCGGCCTCGCGCACCCGGCCGCGGGCCTCGTCGAGCCGTCGCAGGAGGTCGTTGATCTCCGGCTTGTGGCCGCCCGGCTTGAACAGCGCTTCCATCCTGGCCTGGATGGCCTGGAGGGCAGCCGGCAGGGACTGCGCGCTGGCGCCGAAGCTGGCGCCGTAAATGACATCCCGGAGCTCGTCGCTGGTCAGGCTGTCGAGGGTCTGGAGCTCGCTGAGACTGAAGCCGTACAGGCTTCGGTACAGCGTCCGGTCGACGCCGCCGAGAAGCGACCGGAGAGCCGGCGCCCCCGCCACCTCCCCGGACTCCAGGGTCACCCGGACCGGGCCGCCCCTGGGGCCCGGGCGGCGGTCGACGACGGCTTCGCCGTGGGCCGGCGACGCCAGGTGCAGCCGACCGCCCGGGTCGCCGCCGGCAAGGGGGGGGTAGCTCCTCTCCCGCGAGCGGCCGTCCGGAAAGCCGAAGAGCACCGTGTGGACGAAAGCGAGGCAGGTCGACTTCCCGGCTTCGTTGGCGCCCGCGAAGAGCACCAGACCGTCGGGGATGGCGGGGACGTCGACGGCGCAGAAGTGACCGAAGCCGTCGATCCTGAGGCGGGTGATCCTCATGACGACCCCTCGAGCAGGTCGACGCAGAGCAGCGACGCGGAGCGGACGAGCTCGGTCAGGCGCTCGTCGTCCGGCCGCTCGACCGCCCGGCGGGCCCGGTGGTGCTCGAGCAGGTCGGCAAGGGCCTCCTCCGCGGCGCCCGCGAGTTCCCGTGGGTCGCTCACGAGCTCGTCGGCGACGCGCAAGACCTCGGCGACGAGGTCGCCGCCCTGGCGGCGACGCTCGAGGTCGAGCTCCGGGCGGCACTCGAGACGGATCGCGTTCAACCAGGCGATCGGGCGCTCGTCCGCGAAGCGCCCGCGCACCACCTCGAGAAGGTCCTCGGCGGCGTGGAGTGCGCGCAGCTCGCCGGCCAGCGGGCCACGGCCGGTCAGGCGGATCCGGCACAGCAGGTCGCGACCCTGGGTTCCGTCCCGCGCCTCCTCGATCGTCTCCTCGACGAGGGTCCGAAGCTCGTCCACTGAGGCGGCGGCGGCGATGTCCACCTCGAGCTCGGCGATCCGGACCGCGTCGAGGGCAACCCGCTCGGTCGACACCTCGCCCGAGGCGTCGACGCCGACCACGAGACAGCCGCGAGGCCCGGTCTCGCGGAAGTTCCGCCCCTGGGTGTTGCCGGGGTAGGCGACGGTGGGCGACGTCGACAGCAGCTTCGCCTCGTGGACGTGGCCGAGGGCCCAGTAGTCCATCGCCGACCGGGTGAGGTCGGCGAGCTCGCACGGAGCGTAGTCCTCGTGACCGGTGTCCGAGCCGACGTTGCAGTGGAGCAGGCCGATCTGGAAGGCGTCGGTGCGGTCCGTGGGGAAGCGCTTCGCCAGGTTGACCGTCACCTTCCGGGTGGGGAAGCTGACGCCGGTGACCAGCGCCACCCGCTCGCCGTCACTGTAAGCCGGCAGGCTCTCGATCTCGGGGCCGAAGAGGTGGGCGCGCTCCGGCCACTTCAGCGTGCCGACGCGGCCGTCGAGGGGGTCGTGGTTGCCGTGGACGACGAAGGCCTGGATGCCGGCGAGGCTCAGCCGTTCGAGGCCGTCGCGCAGCGCAAGCTGGGCGCGCAGGCTGCGGTCCTCGGCGTCGTACACGTCGCCGGCAACGAGCAGGAAGTCCACCTCGCGGGCGATGCACAGCTCGACGAGCCGTCGCCAGGCCTCGAAGGTCGAGGACCGCAGGCGATCCGCCAGCGGCCCCGCGGCTCCCGCCAGGCCCTTGAAGGGGCTCGCGATGTGCAGGTCGGCGGCGTGCACGAAGGTGAAGGGTTTCACCCGGCCATCTTGTACCATCCCGGCCGTCCCTGTCCCCCCGGCGCCCGCGTGCACGGAGTGAGGGGTCAAGGGTGAGGAGTGAGGGGACCGGACCGGAGGGCCGGGGTGGCTGCAGTCGATCTCGATCCGTCGCGGGGGTCTTGATCTCGAACCTGTGTCCGAAGTCCAGCTCAGAGCTCGGGCCCGGCCTCATGCGGCACGGACGCATCGTGCTGCCGGGGCCTGCTGCGCCGGCACACGCGGTGGTCGGCGGTTGGCACCATCGACAAGGAAACGCGCGAGACGATGGGAGTCCGGCGAGCGGGTGTGAGCCGGAGCACTGCGCCGTCGCACCCTGCAGAGGTCTCGCCGGTGGTTCTGGCGACCCTGCCTCAATGCCTGGACCCCGCGGGGGCGGTACAGTGGTGGAGGCGACGGTAAGGGAGGGCGGCATGGGGAGGAGAGCGGCACCGGCAGTGTTCGCCACCGCCGCGGTGGTGGCGGTGGGAATCGGGATGTGGCTCCGGAGCCCATGGATGTCGGCCCGGCCCGGATGGGAGCACCGTCCACTCCCGATCGCCCGCGACGCCGAGCCTCAGGCCGCCTTCGAGCACGCCGCCGCCAAGCGGCAGCACGCGGCCGGCGGCGACTCTGTCGAGGCCCTGCTGGCTGCCCGGCTCGAGCTCGAGTCGCTGACCCGCTACTCCTCCCGCCTCGGGAGGCCGCTCGCGCCGGCCGAGGCCCGCCTCGCCGTGAAGTCCGGCGTCGGCGCCTGGGAGGCGATCGGCCCGGGCAACGTCGGCGGGCGGACCCGGACCCTGGTGATCCACCCCGACGACCCGCTGGTGATGTACACCGGCGGGGTCTCGGGCGGAGTCTGGAAGACCGTCGACGGAGGCGCCTGGTGGATGCCCATCGGCGACGAGTTCGTCAACCTGGCGGTGAACTCGATGGCCCTCCACCCGAGCGACCCCGAGCTGCTCTTCGTCGGCACCGGCGAAGGCTACTTCCGGGAGGAGGTGCGCGGCACCTGGCTGCCGCTGCGCGGCGCCGGCATCTTCGTCAGCGACGACGGCGGCGACAGCTGGCGCCGGCTGGCGAGCACCGTCGGCGAGGACTTCCACTGGGTGAACGACCTGGTCTTCAGCCCACACCACCCGGAGCGGCTGTATGCCGCAACCCGCACCGGC
This sequence comes from uncultured Thermoanaerobaculia bacterium, assembly GCA_964553295.1. Lineage (GTDB taxonomy): Bacteria > Acidobacteriota > Thermoanaerobaculia > Thermoanaerobaculales > Sulfomarinibacteraceae > CAZKKP01. Next base: position 3,456 of record CAZKKP010000200.1, read on the forward strand.
GTCTGGCAGTCGGACGACCTTGGCGAGAGCTGGCGGCGCACCCTCGACCCCGACGCCAGGGGCGGATGCCTCGACCTGGTGGTTCGCGACGACCTCGCGGTCGACTGGGTGTTCGCTGCCTGCGGCACTCTGGAGCAGGCGACGGTGTGGCGGCTGCGGAATGTGCCGGGGGCCCAGTGGGCGCCGGTGCTGGCGGCGCCGGGCATGGGTCGCACCAGCCTGGCGCTGGCGCCCTCCCGGCAGCGCACGATCTATGCGCTGTCGGCGAACAACTCCGCCGCCGGCCTCGGCGGCCATGACCAGGCCCTGCATGCGGTCTTCCGCTCCGATGCCGGCGGCGATCCAGGCTCATGGCGCGCGACGGTGCGCTTCGACGACCCGGTCAAGCTGAACACGCTGCTCCTCGAGAACCCGGCCGCCTCGTCGTACCGCGACTGCGGCTGGTACGCGAACAACGTCATCGTGCCGATGGGCTGGTACTGCAACACGATCGCGGTCGACCCGGTCGACCCGGAGGTGGTCTGGGCGGGAGGCGTCGACCTCTTCCGCTCCGATGACGGCGGCCACAACTGGGGCCTCGCCTCGTACTGGTGGCTGGACCAGGGTCAGCGGACCTTCGTCCACGCCGACCAGCACGCGATCGTCTTCGCCCACGGCTACGACGGGGTGGGCAACCGGGAGATGTTGGTGGCCAACGACGGCGGTGTCTTCCGCACCGCGAACGCCCGCGCCTCCGTGGCCACCGGCGCCGACGCGGTCTGCAACCCGTCCCGTCCGGCCATGTCCTGGCACGACCTCAACCACAACCTCGGGATCACCCAGTTCTACCATGGCGCCGTTCGCCCGGGCGGCGATGAGTACCTCGGCGGCACCCAGGACAACGGCACCCAGCTCGGCAGCGACCGGAACGGACCGGAGGGCTGGCGGCGCATCCTCGGCGGCGACGGCGGCTACGTCGCCTACGACCCGCGCGACCCCGACGTCATCTATGCGATGTGGCAGTGGTTCAACCTGTCGCGCTCGAACGACGGCGGGCTCACCTTCCAGAACGCGACTGCGGGGCTGTCCGAGGCCGGCACCGGCCACTTCCTGTTCATCGCGCCGTTCCTGCTCGACCCGGCGAACCCGGACCGGTTGTGGGCCGGCAGCCGGCGTATGTGGCGCAGCGACGACGGCGCCCGCAGCTGGGCGGCGGCGAGCTCCGTGCTCGTGCACGGGGAGCGCGTGAGCGCCCTGGCGGTGGCGCCTCGCGACTCGGACCTGGTGCTCGCGGGCACCACCGACGGCCGGGTGTATCGCTGCCTGGCCGGCGCTACCGCCGTGGCGGCCACGGCCTGGGAGAGCTCGCAGCCGCGCGAGGGTTTCGTGTCATGGCTCGCCTTTGACCCGTCCGACGGGGCGACGGTGTATGCCACCTATGCCGGCTTCGGCGGCGGCCCGCACGTCTGGCGGAGCCGCGACCGGGGCGAGACCTGGCAGCCGGTCGACGGCGCGGGCCCGGACCGCGTGCCCGACATTCCGGTGCACTCGATAGTCGTCGATCCCGGCGACCCGGCGCGGCTGTTCCTCGGCACCGACCTCGGGGTGCTGGTGTCGGTCAACGGCGGCCGCTCGTGGATGGTCGAGAACACCGGTTTCGCCGCCGCCGTGACGGAGTCCCTGACACTTGCCGAGACCGTCGACGGCAGCCCGCTGCTCTTCGCCTTTACTCACGGTCGCGGCGCCTGGCGGGTCCCCCTCGCTCCAACCCTGCCGGCGCCGAGGCCCGGCAGCCGCAGGGTGGGGGGGTGAGGGCTCAGTACCCTTCTCCACAAGTACGGTCACGCACCGAGGGCGCCGATGCGCCCGCCTGCCGGTGTTTCGTGACCGAGGCGTACCCTTCTTGCGCGAGCCCGAACGCCCGATACAGTTTCCCCTCAGGGTCACCGGAGTTCGCGTGGCATGACGCAGGGCGTCACTCCATCTGCACTCCCTCGGGGTATTGGTAGAAGGCGTCTGTCGAGAGCACGATGTCGTCGTCGAAGGAGTTGGTCGGGCCGTTGACATATGGAGGCGAGGCAGCCCGATCCAGCCCGAAGGAGATCACTGTGTAGCTCCTGCCATCCGTGCTGTACTGGTAGGGGGTACGCCACGGGTCGATTGCGGACACGTTGCCGATCATCGTGCGGATGTGCGGCAGCACGGCCTCGATGACGGTCTCTCCTATCGCTGGATAGAGACTGTTGTCCTGTTGGTAGATCGCGATGCCCTGGGCGAGTGTTCGGATCTCAGCGACGGCACGACTCTGTTTGGCGCGGTTCAGTGCGTTGATGAGGTTTGGGATCGCAATCGCCGCGATGATGCCGATGATGGCGATCACGATCAAGAGTTCGACGAGGGTGAAGCCTCGACTTCGTGGAGAAAATCTCATGATGCTCAGCGTCAACTAGCAATCTCGGTGCCATATCGCTCGGCCGGACCGATCAGGGCCTCTTGCTGGCACGTCCTTTCCTGTGTTAGATTCGCCATCCGCGAGAGCGGGCATAACTCAGCTGGTAGAGTGTCAGCTTCCCAAGCTGAACGTCGCGGGTTCGAGTCCCGTTGCCCGCTCCAAAACCCTTCACTCGAGGCCATTACCCATGGGTCTTTTCGGGCGCGACGACAAGAGTTCCAGAGCAGAGTCCGAGGCGCCGGCGGCGCCCCGTCCGGCGCCGTCCTCGTCAAGCGCCGCGGCGAGCGCCGGGGCGCGCACCGTGATCGCCCGCGGCGGCGTCGTCGAAGGCACTCTCGGCGGCGGGGCGGACATCGTCGTCGAAGGCGAGGTCAAGGGTGTGGTCGATGGCGCGGCCGGGCTGCTTGTCGCCGAGACCGGCCGCCTCCAGGCCAGCCTCCACGCCCGCCACGTCACCGTCGCCGGCCACGTCAAGGGCGACATCAGCGCCGAGGAGCGTATCCAGCTCGAGCCCACGGCCCAGGTTGTCGGCAACATCACCGCGCCCCGGATCCTGATCAAGGAGGGCGCCACCTTCGACGGCAAGGTCGAGATGAAGGCGCCGAGGCGAGCGGAGAAACCGACGGGCAAGGCGGTGTCGCCGGACAGGACCGAGCAGGCGCCGCCCGCGGTCAAGGGCAAGCCCGGAACCTGAGCCGGTCTGGAGCTGGGCCTCAGTCGAGGCTGGCGACGCCCTCGATCTCGACCAGGAGGCCCGGACGGCAGAGCTCGGCGAGGTGGAACTCCAGGTTTTCGAGGGCGGGAAAGGCGGCCTGCACCTGGCTGCGAATCCACGGGCCGTGCTCGGGGCACGGGTGGTAGACGCGAAGGTGGCGGAAGCCGGCGAGGGGCTCATCCGCCCGGTGCGCGCCGGCCGCCTCGAGGAGCCCGCGGCGGACCAGTGCGCGGAGGTTCTCCAGGGTCTCGGCGAGCTGGGCCTCGAGGTCCTCGACGAAACGGGTGTCCTCGCCGCAGATGCTGGCGGTGCCGCCGACGAGCAGCCAGGGTGACCGGGCCCCTGGAACGAGCACACGGGTCGCTCGCGAGAAGCACGGGGGGCGCGGGCCGTAGCGGCTGGAGTAGCGGTAGGACGGGACCTGCCGGGGGTTCTCGACAGGCTCGCCGGGTTGCGCGCCGGCGAGGGCGTGGACCGCCAGGTGACGGCCGCCGTGACCGACGCCGGGGGCGCGACTCCCGTGTGGCAGATCGACCTGGAAACCCCCGACGGCGAGCTACTGGCCACCACCGAGGCCGAGGGCTCGGGGTCGGCACTGATCTGGGCTCCCG
>CAZKKP010000201.1:0-7196 GCA_964553295.1 uncultured Thermoanaerobaculia bacterium
CGACGGCAGGCGCCGGAGTGGTGCTGGAGGGCTCGCCTGAGCTGACGGGTGCGACGAAGAGGATGCTGGTTGCTCAGGGTCCCGAGAGGTTGCTGCTCGATGCGTTCTCCGGTGCGGCTGTGCAGGCGCCGGCGCTCGACGAGGTGAGGACCTCGCAGGGCGGCAGGCTCCAGTGGGTGCTCGACCGGGAGCGGGTCGACCGCTTCGGGATGCGGCACGTGTTCTATCATCAGGTCTTCCGCCCGGCGCCCGGATCGGTCAACCTCCCGCCCGAGCTGGCTGGCCGGGGCGTCCAGGTCCACGGGTCCCTGGTCGGCCTGCACTATGATCCGGAAGGCGTGCTCAAGTCGGTGGGCAGCAAGGTGTTCGAGGACGTGGTAGAGGTCGGGGGCCTCGCCCTGGAGTCGGCCTCCGCCGCCCATGACATGGCCGCGTGGGGGCTGCGTCACCGGGCCGGGATCGACGCCGAGGACCTCGGCCTGCACCCGTCCGACGTCGCCGCGCGTCTTCTCGAGCGGTCCCAGCTTGGCCTGTACTCCCGCGGCGACGGCCATCGCTTCGACTTCGTCTGGTCGGTCGAGGCGCTGACCGCGGACGGCGAGCTGGTGCACGCCCGGGTGCACGGCGGCACCGGCGAGCTCCTGAGCTGGTGGCGAGCCGGGGGGCCCGGGAGCCCTGGCTGGTCTCCCGGTGGTGCGAAGACCTCGGGCCCGTCCTGCGACCCGGACCCGACCAGCAACGTGGTGGTCACCGGGATGGCTCAGAACCAGACTGTGCCCGGGCCTGTCAGGCCTGATCTCCTGGCCAGCCCGTCCCCGACCCTGGCCGCGTGGCCGGGGTACAGTGGGGCGGAGGTGGCGTCCATCGCGGCGGAGGTCACGCACCAGGGGAGGGCCCTGAGCCTGATCAACGGCATGCCGGAGATCAGGGTCTACTTCGGGCCAGGCACCACCTCGGCAGAGCAGTGCGCCATCGACGACCTGACGAAGCGCCTCCGCCTGCTTCCTGTCGCCACCGTCGGGGGGGGGCCCAGGTACGACGACATCTTCATGCCGGCGGAGAACCTGGTTGTTCCCGGGAGGGCGGCGGCGGACGCATACCACCACGCGAGGACGGTCATCAACCTGCTGCGCAGCTACGGGTGGAACGGCTTCTCAGGGACCGGGCTCGGGCTGGTTGTCGACGCCCAACACGCGCAAGGCGGCCTGGCTGAGTTCGCGCCCGACCACATGCATTACACCCCCTCGTTCCGCTACGCGCCGGGCATCCCGAGCGTGCTCTTCCACGCGCGCTCGGCCAGTGTTCAAGCCCAGCGCTACTCCATCGCGGCGGCCCTCGACGTGGTGGCGCACGAGATCGGGCATGGCGTGATCTTCAGCCTGACAGAGGGCCTTCCCATTTGGGAGTACCGTGCACAGCAGCCGAGCTACATTGGGACTCAGCTCCACGAGGCGTTCGCCGACGTCATCGGACACATCGTGGAGTGGAGCGTCCATGATGCTGGTAGCGGCTATGAGAAGGCGGACTGGATGGGAGGAGAGGACTCGTTCAAGGTGTTCGGCGAGTCGGACCGGCGGGTGGATCTCGACGACGGGCCCGCGCCAGGGGGGCCGTTGTCGCTGCACGCGAGCGACCCGCCCTCGCCGGCGGCCGAGCCGTACGGTACCGCGACCCGCTTGCCGGCGGCGCTGCGCCTGGCTGTGGAGGGCGGGCGGAACCCGGTGTGCGACCGGGGGCAGGCCCAGACCCAGGGTTGGTCGGGCTGTGAGCAGGGGTTCACGGTCCACGGGCTCGGTCATGACCGCCGGGACGACGTCTTCGCCACGTTCTTCCAGTTTCTCGCCGCGTACGCCCACCATGTCGACGGCTGGCAGGACCTGGCCGACTGGGCCAAGATCGCCGCCCACGACGTGTGGAACGACACCTATCGGAACGCGTGGCCGCCGGCGCCGTGCAACGACGGCCTCGACATGCAGCGGGCGGTGGCGGAGGCGTTCTACGCGGTCGGCTACCCCAGCGACTCGCAGTGGATCTGCACCTGCACTCCCACCTGCCCGGAGCTGGAGTGAGGATGACGCTCGCGTTACGCCGCAGCCTTCCGATCGCAGCCGCAGCTGCCCTGGCCGGGCTGTGCTCGGTGGCCGCTCGCGGGGAGCCGCCGGCGCGTTCCGCGCTGGCGGCGGACGTCCTCTACGTGCAGTACACCTTCTTTGGTCTCGCGGAGGACAACGGGATCATGCGGCTGTCGCCGGACTCCCTCGAGCACCGCCGCCTGCGGCCGTTCGTCATGACCAAGACCCCTGCCGGGACGTTCACCCCGGGGTTCGCCGGGGGCGAGGGGTTCCTGACCGCCCACGGGGACACCCTGAGCTACCGGTCCTGGCCGGCGGTGCTCGACTTCGACCTGTTCTCGCTGCGGCTGATCCGGCGGCTGCCGGCAGCCGTCGACGCCGAGGAGTACGGGCGCGTGGTGGCCGGCCCGACCCTGGGCGCCGAGGAGGCGGCAGCGCTGGGCCTGGCGCCGGGGACCTACGGCTATGGACGGTGTGCCGCCTTCGGAATCTCGGGTTTCCGGCGGCTGTGCCCGGAATGGCCGGCTGCGGGTCCGGCCAGCACGCCCGCCGGCGCCGTCCTCGGGTCCGACGAGCACCTCCTGTTCCGGCCCCGGGAGACCCCGGTCCGACCGGTGGAGATCGTTGCGGACCTCGAGTTCACACCGTGGTCCACCACCGAGCTGTCCTACCAGTACCTTCCTGCTCCGCTGTCCTTCGACCTGGGTCGCGGCGGCCTGTGGCGCGGGCGCAGCCGGGGGGTCGACTTCCATCCGACCGCCGGCGGCGCGATCGGTCCACCTTCACGCGCCCTCGAGCTCGCCACCGGGGTGTTCGACGCGCCGAACGTGGAGCTGCACAGCCTCGTCTACCATGCGCCGTCAGGCTCGCTGTTCGGGACCGCTTTCGACTACACCGGAGGATCCGCCCAGTCGCGGGGGTATGTGACGTTCCGAGCGGACCCCGATTCGGGAGTTCTCGAGGCGCTTGGCGAGTGGACTGGAGGCCGGTCGCTGGGCAGCCCGTTCACATGGGCAGCAGCCGGGATGCCGCCCGCGTCGCACGAGCAGACGGTCCCGATCGTCGCGGCCGGCCCGGGTCGGCGGGGGACCCACTGGTCGACCGAGCTGTGGCTTTACAACCCGTCGGCGGCGACGCAGACGGTGACCCTCAGGCGGGTGACGCGGCCCGACCAGGGGCGGGTCGTCGTCATCCCGGGGCGTGGCAGCCTCGGGGTTGACGACGTCCTGGGCTTCGTCGGCGGAGGGCCGGGGGGGGACGGAACCGGCCACGAGGCGCTGGTGGTCACCGCCGAGTCGCGGTGGGGGGAGGAGCTGGTGGTCGGCGGCCGGATCTCCACCGCCGACCCGGTCACCGGCGGTCGCTTCGGCCACGCGGTGCCCGCCGTCCCGGGAAGGGTGGGCTACTCGAACCACATTCAGTACCTGCGCGGCGAGGATCTCACCCCCGACGGTGAGCTCAACCTGATGCTCTCGACGGCCATCGACCCGTCGTTCCTCGACCTCGACCTGGCGGAGCCCGGGCGGTTTCGTGCCAATCTCGGCGTGGTCAACGACCTCGACCACGAGGTCCGGCTGCGGCTGGTGTGGGGCTTCGCGGTGCTCCAGGAGGACGCGATCACCCGGACGCGACCGCCGGGCTCGGTGGTCGAGGTGGTGGCGCCGCCCCACAGCGTGCGGATCTTTCCGCTGCTCGACCTCTTCTCCGAGGAGGTCGTGTCCTCCTACCCACCGCGAATCGCCGTGGCGGGGGACACGCCGGCGGTGGTCTGGCTGTCGGTGGTGGACAACCGCACCGGCGACGCCAGCTTCGTGCCGTTCACGACCTTCCAGCTGGACTCCGACTCCCTGGTAGACCGACTGGTCATCCCGGCCGTGGCGAGCGCTCCGGGGCGCAACGGCAGCTTCTGGCGCACCGACGTCTACGCCGTGCGATACGTCGACGGCTACTGGGACGGGATGCTGGCGGGCTATCGGCCGGGTGACCCGGAGACCGCCTGCGGCGGGGCGGCGGCCCAGACCGGGGTCGTCCAGCAGGACGTGTACGGCCGCCTCGGAACCTCCCCTGAGGCGTGGGCCGAGCGCTACGCAGAACTCACCGGGCACCCCCTGTCGATCCCGGCGGCGAGCTGGGCCTTCCTGTCGGTCTACGACGACGTGGTGCGCCGGTTCAGGGCCTGCCAGGAGGAGACGGACACTATCGGCGCGCTCGAGGTCGCAGTGGGCAATTGGACCGCGGGCTGGTCGCGGACGTACACGACGCGGCCGGATGGTGGGACCTATGGTGGGATGCTGCCGTTTTACCCGCCAGGGGGCTGGCCGGTGCAGCACTTCGCGGGGCTCGAGGTGAACGCTGATCAGCGGGTCAACGTCGGGCTGTATAACGGCATCGCGGAGCACCCGGTGACCCACCGGCTGCTGCTGTATGCCGCAGACGGCGCCCTGGCCGCGGTGCGGGAGGTGACGCTCGAGCCCCACCAGCACCTCCAGGCGCCCCTGGCGGGGATGCTGGCCCTGCCTCCCGGCAGCCTCGCTGACGGCCTCTACGGTCTGACGGTGATCCCCCTGGACGACCCGGAGGTCGGCCTGGAGGGCCGCTCCTGGGCCTACGTCTCGATCGTCGACAACCGGACCAACGACCCGGTGAACCTGTGGTGAGGGCGAGGCGTCAGTAGCCACCAGATTCGGTCCCCGAATCTGGGGAGCAGGGCCGAGCGAGGGGAGGAGTGGGGCGGCAGCGTCCTGGCGACCGCGCCTGAGTGTGACCCATCGTAACGCCGGCGTCCCGCCGGCGTCAGGCTCAGGCGCCGCTGTTGCGGCTCTCGTGCTCGGCCATGATGCGGCGGATGCGCGGGGTCATGGCGGCGATGGCGATGGCGGCGAGGACCGCCGCGACGAGGTTGAGGCTGAAGATGCCGATGATCGGCACCCGCTCCCAGACGCCGGCGAGGACGCCGGCGAGCTTGTTGCCCACCGAGGTGGCGAGGAACCAGCCGCCCATCATCAGGCCGGTCACCCGCCGCGGCGCCAGCTTGGACACCAGGGCGAGGCCCATCGGGCTCAGGCAGAGTTCGCCCAGGGTGATCACCGCATAGGTGCCGACCAGCCACCAGGGTGAGACCTTGAGCTCGCCGCCGCCGGACACCCACACCGCGCCGACCATGAAGAGGGTCGACACCGCGGTCAGTAGCATGCCCCAGGCGAGCTTGGCCGGCGTCGACGGCTCCCGGCCGCGCCGGCCGAGGGCCGCGAAGAAGCCCACCACCAGCGGCGTGAAGACGATGATGAAGAAGGGGTTGATCGACTGGAAGAGCTCGGTCGAGATGAGCGTCACCGGCTCGCCCGGCGCCGGCCGGTCGGCCACCGGGACGTTGCGCCAGTAGGCGCCCTCGGCATCGGGGTCGAGGATGCCGTCCGGGTCGCCGATGGTCGCCACCTGGTGCATCGACAGCGTCTCGAGCACCGGCGCCAGGGCGCCGGCCTCACGGCGGGTGTTCTCCTCGGTCCAGTAGGTGAGGGTCGAGCCGTTCTGGTGGAAGATCATCCAGAACACGATGACCACCGCGAAGATCGACAGCAGGGCGCCGATCGGGCCCTTCTCGTCGGCCGGCGCGGTCAGCCACAGGGTGGCGAAGTAGATCAGCACCGGCACCGCGGCGAGGACGAAGGCGGCGTTGGTGGCGCCGCCGAAGACGTCGCCGAGGAAGGCGTAGCCGAGGGCTCCGGCCACCGCGCCCGGGACGATGACCCGCGACACCAGCTCGCCGAGCACGTTGGGCGCCACCGTGCCGCCGTCGCCGCGGTCCGGGACGTCTGCGAGCAGCCGCCGGTTGGCGACGAAGGTGGCGACGGCGATGAACATGCCGATGCCGGCGGCGGCGAAGGCCCAGCCCCAGCCGAAGCGGTTGCGCAGCACCGCGGCGACGAAGTTGCAGGCGAAGGCGCCGACGTTGATGCCCATGTAGAAGATGTTGTAGCCGGCGTCGCGCAGCGGGCTGCCGACGGGGTAGAGGCGGCCGACCAGGGCCGACATGTTGGGCTTGAAGAAGCCGTTGCCGAGGATGATCAGGCCGAGGGCGAGGAAGAACGCGGCCTCGCCCGGAATCGCCAGCACCAGGTAGCCGCAGCCCATCAGGACGCCGCCGATGACGATCGAGCGGCGGAAGCCGAGAATCCGGTCGGCCAGGATGCCGCCGAAGAACGGCGTCAGGTAGACCAGGGCGATGAAGGTGCCGTAGACCTCGCCGGCCTGGCCGTAGCCGTAGCCGAGGCCGCCCTTGAGGGTGTCGCGCATGTACAGGGTCAGGATGCCAATCATCAGGTAGTAGCCGAAGCGCTCCCACATCTCGGTGAAGAACAGCACCTTGAGCCCCGGCGGGTGGTTCTTGAACACGGGCATCCTCCGGTGGGGGCGCCTCGCCCTCGGGCGATCGTCCTGGGAGGATAGCAGGACGGGACGACCTGCGAGCCCTGGAGCGGTCGCGGCAGCCGCCCGCCGCCAGCGCTCCATGGTGACCCCGAGGGGGTGTACCCTCGCGGGGCCCGGCACGGCCCTTGCCGGGTGTTGTACAGGAGAGGGGACCCGCCGACCGGGAAACCGGAGATGCACGGGCGCCCCGGGGGAGAGAACGGGGATGAAACTGCTCAGGAACGTGACCCTGGTCGGGTTGGCGCTCGTCGCCCCCGGCGGTCTGGTTTCCGCCGGCGAGACGAGCGGGGAAGACCCCCTCCGGCTGAAGGCGCGCTACAAGGGGGGCTTCCTCCTGGAGACCGAGGACGGCAGGTTCTCGATGAGGCTCATGGCGGCGCTGCAGATGCGCTACACCTATCTGGCCTACGACGACCGCATCCAGGGCAACGACGAGGACTACTCGAGCTTCCACATCCGGCGGGCGCGCCTGTGGTGGGACGGCCACGCTTACGATCCGAGGTTCACGTACTACTTCCACCTCCAGCTCGAGCCGTCGTCGTCGGTCAACCTGCACGACGCCTGGGTGCAGTACCGGTTCTCCGACCTCTTCGCCCTCGGTCTCGGGCGCAACAAGATTCCCTACGGCACGGAGTTCCTCGCTTCCGGCTTCGCCCTCAACTTCGTCGACCGGTCGATCATGTACGGTGAGACCGA
>CAZKKP010000202.1:0-5512 GCA_964553295.1 uncultured Thermoanaerobaculia bacterium
GTGGTTCGAGCGGCTGTCCGGCCTGTCGCCGGCCCTCGCGGACTTCGCCTGGCTGCCCGCCCGCATCCTGGCGCCGTTGCCGGGGCTGACGGTGCTGCTGTCCTGGCAGCGGGCGATGCTGGTCAACTCCCGCCGCACCACGCCGGTGACCTGGGCGAGCGCGGTCGAGGTCACGACCGTCGTCGCCGCCCTGCTCGTCACGGTCCGCGGGCTCGACCTGGTCGGGGTCGTCGCCGCAGCGACCGCGCTGCTGCTCGGTCGGGCGGCCGCCAACCTGTACCTGGCGGCGCCGCTGGGGCGTCCGACAACGGCGCCGCAGTGCTGAGCTGAGCGTACCGGGACGAGGCCTCGCCCCTCAAGGCGACGCCTTCTGGTCGGCTCGTCGGCCGCTCGGGTCGGACCGTGCCCGCGCGCCCACCAGTCGCCGGAGCCCGTCTGCACGGATTGCCTGCACCCTTCTGGGCTGCGACAATCGGCAGCCACAGACATGGTTCCCTTCAGCAACCCTCCGACCGCCGCTCGTGCCATTGTGTTGCTCGTCGACGACAGCGCGACGGTGCTCAAGGTAGTCGGCCGGTTGCTCGAGTCGCACGGCTTCGCCGTGGCCGCCGTCGAATCCGGTGAGGAGGCCTTCGAGCGGTGTCTCCGGCAGCACTTCGACCTGGTGATCTCAGACGTCAACATGGGCGCCGTGTCGGGCTTCCAGCTGTGTCGGCTGCTGCACGGGGTACCCGAGACGGCAGACCTGCCGGTGGTGCTGCTGACCGAGGCCGAGGACCCGCGGAGCCGGTTCTGGGGTCGTACCGCCGGCGCCGCCGCCTACGTGCCCAAGTCGATGGTCGAGGACTGGCTGCTGGTCGAGATCGAGCGGGTCCTCGCCTCATCCCCGCGACCTTCTTCAGCGATCGCGAACGGCGCCAGCGGTGACACGAAGCCGCTCGAGCGTCTCGCCGGGGTGCTCGACGAGCTGCTTTTCGAGACCACGGTGGCGGCCGAAGTGCGCCGGCTCACGCTGACCGCTGAGGATCCCCAGCGCTTCGCCCGGCAGCTGCTTGCCCTGACGGCCAGTGTCATCTCGGCCGAGTACCTGGTGTTTCGGCTGGCCGGCCGCCGCGAGACCTCCTCGACCGTGCTGGTGCGCGGCCCCTGGCCGGACCCGCCCGATCAGCTGCTCGAATGCCTCGGGGTGGGAGCCGTCGAAGCGACCGCCCCGGCGGTGATCCGGGTGCCCGGGGCACGCCAGTGCGACGAGACGCCCGAGCTCGTCGACTCCCTGGAGCTGCCGATCACATCGGGCGACGACGTGCTCGGATGGCTCACGGCGGCCTCGACGCAGACCCTCGAGGCGAGTGATCGCTCGACGCTCGAGCTGGTCGCGCGGGAGATCGGCGTCGTCGCCAGGATCGTGCTGCTGATCGAGGAGACGCGCTGGCTCGCCGCCACCGATGCCCTGACCCTGCTGCCCAACCGGCGCAGCTCGCGGGAGCGGCTCGAGCTCGAGATCGGCCGGATGCAGCGTTTCGGTGGGAGCTTCGCGGTCGCGCTGCTCGACCTCGACCGATTCAAGGGCGTCAACGACCGCCACGGTCACAACGCCGGCGACCGGGTGCTGCGCGAGGTGGCGTGCACTCTCGGGTGTGCGGTGCGCTCGGTCGACCTGGTCGGTCGCTGGGGCGGCGAGGAGTTCCTGGTCGTCCTGGCCGAGGTCGACGAGGCCCGAGCGGTGCGCACCGCCGAGCGGCTGTGTCGGGCGGTCGCCGAGCTTCGGGCGCCCGAGCAGGTTCCGGAGCCGATCACCTGCAGCCTGGGGCTCGCGGTGTGGGCCGGGGAGACCTCGCCGGACCGGCTCGTCGACCGGGCCGACCGTGCCCTGTACGAGGCCAAGGGCGGCGGCCGCAACCAGGTCAGGCTGGCGGCGCCGGACGCCCCTTGAGCCGCCGCTCGAGGTCGTCCTTGTCGACCGCCCTGGCCCGCGCCTCCTGGTAGCCCACCGTCCCGTCGAGCACCAGCCTGGCCAGCGCGTCGTTGAGCATCTGGTTGCCCAGGGCCTTGCCGGTCTGCATCGTGCTCGCGATCTGGTATGTCTTGCCCTCGCGGATCAGGATCGTCCGCACGCGAACCTCCTAGCGCACGCCCGGCGCCGAGCCCGGATCAGCTCGGCTCGCCAAGCTCCACGTCGAGCTCGAGGCGGCGGCCGTTTCGGTCGATAATCACCTTCACCCGGTCACCGGCCTCGAAGTCCTCGAGCCTGAGCCCGAGCTCCTCGGCGGAGCGCACCGGGCGGCCGTCGATCGCGAGCAGGATGTCGCCGAGCACCCAGCGGCCGCGGCGGTCGCGGCTGGTCGGCTGGATCCCGGCCCGGTCGGCGCCACTGCCCTCGATGACGTTCCACACCAGCACCCCCTCGATTCCGAGGCGACGAGACACCTGGCGCGGCGCCAGCTCGACGCCGAGGGTCGGGCGGAGGATGCGGCCGTAGGCGATCAGATCGGGCACCACCACGTTGACGGTGTCGACCGGGATCGCGAAGCCGATGCCGGCGCTCGAGCCCGAGGGGCTGGCGATCGCGGTGTTGACCCCGATCAGGCGACCGGCGCTGTCGAGCAGCGGGCCGCCGGAGTTGCCCGGGTTGATCGCGGCGTCGGTCTGGATGACGTCGCGGATCGGTACCCGGGCGACCGACTCGATCTCGCGGCCCAGGGCGGAGATGATGCCGGTGGTCAGGGTCTGGTCGAAGCCGAAGGGGTTGCCGATGGCGAGCACCGTCTGGCCCACCCGGAGGTCGTGCGACGAGCCGAGGCGGATCGGCCACAGCCGCTCCGGCGGCGCCTCGACGTGCAGCACCGCGAGGTCCTTCTCCGGCGAGACGCCGACCACCGTCGCCTCCCAGGTGCTCTGGTCGGCGAGGGTCACCCGCGCCCGGTCGGCGCGCATGATGACGTGGTAGTTGGTCACGACGTGGCCCGAGCGGTCCCAGACGAAGCCGGTTCCCGCCCCCTGCGGGATCTGGAACTCGTTGAGCCGGAAGAAGTCGGTGCGGATGGCGATCGAGGTGACGTTGACCACCGAGGGCGACGCCTCCTCGAACAGGGCGGTCAGGCTCAGCTCCTCGGAGGTCAGGACGGTGCGGGGCTCGACCGGCCGCGGCCGGCCCGCATCGCGGCGCGCCTGGTCGGCGGCCTGCAGCGACGACCAGGTCGCCCCGGCGGCGAAGCCGACGGCCACGAGCAGTGTGGTGAACAGGTTGCGGCCGGCAGACATGGGCACCTCCGTCAGGGTCAACTGTAGAACCGCGGGCAGGCGGCGGCGTCATCCCGGCGCCCGGCGACGTGCGGCCGGACGTCGGGCGACCTACATTGGGTGAAGGAAGCTCCGACCGATCGGACGAAGGGAGGGCCAGATGACCACCCATTCCGAGCGCGTCGAGATCGTCTGCCCGTGCTGCGGGCGGTCCTTCGCCGCCTGGTGCCGGCCAGGCGCGGCGGTTCTCGGTGGCGACGACCGCAGCCTGCACCTGGACCTCGGCAGCGCGTCGGTGTGCTCGCACTGTGGCGAGAAGGTGCCGCACCACGACCTCGTGCTCGCCGACGTCGGCCTGTGGGTGCAGGACCTCGACCGCTCCAGCGCGCCCTGATGCTCTCGGCCGGCGTCGTCGAGGCTCGGCCCATCGCCGGCGGTCAACCGGCCGACTGGCGTGCCAGCCGGAGCGTCACCAGGCCGAGCAGCGCCACCGCGACGCCGAGGGCGAGCCAGAGCAGCAGCCGCTCGAGGCCCTCGCCCCGGGCCAGCCGGGCGGCGGCCGAGAACACGGGGTTGGGCTCCAGGGGCCCGGCGGTCACCGGCGCGCTCGGCAGGGCGAGCACGGTCCCTCGCACCCGGGCGAGCTCATACCGGGGGGCAGCCGCCGTCGGGTCGCTGAGGAGCAGCTCGAGCTCGCCGGCCGGCGCCGCCAGGTAGAGTTCGGCGGCGTCGGTCACCAGCTCGACGCTGAGGACGTCAAGCGGAGCGTCGTCGCCGTCGGAGACCTCGAGCCAGAGCCGGGAGATCCGCTCCCGGGTGAGGCCGACCACCGGCGGCCGCGGGTCGCCTTGGAGCCGGACCAGCCGGCCGGCGGCGAGCTCGAGCTCCCGCTGCTGGGGGGTCGCACCGAGGACCCGGAAGGCGCGGTCGAAGAACGGCTGCCCGACCTCGAGCCGGAGACCTTCGACGACGAGCGGGTCCACCGGGGGCCTGAGCTCGTAGCGCGAGCGGCCGTCGGCGACCCGATGGCCGACCCGCTCGGCGGCGACCACCGCCGCCCCGGCGCGCAGCTCGAGAAGGTAGGCCCACTGCCGCCGCTCGTCGTCGACCACCCGGAGGTCGGCGAGGTCCGGCCGCAAGAGCGTGAGGTCATCGGGCTCGAGGACCAGTCGCGACAGGCCCTCGGCCGAGGGCGAGACCGTGAGCCGGCGGCGGTGGGAGAAGGGCGCGGGGTCGAGCGGCGCGCCGGCGGCCATGGCGAAGGCCAGCGCCGGCTGCGGGTCCCAGGCCGGGTTGTCGCGGATCGGGCCGAGGGTCGCCGGCCGGCTGAGCCGCGGGTCAAGGAACGGCGCCGCCCGTGCCGCCGCCTCGCCGGTCAGGGCGTGGTCGCCGAGCACCGGGGTCAGGGCCTGGAGGTCGTAGACCGGCCGGTGGGCGCGGGCGCCGCCGAAGCGCAGCACCGCCGGCCCGGCGCCCTCTGGCAGCGAGAAGAAGAGCACCGGACGGCGCACCAGGGCGGTGACGGCGAGGCCCTCCAGGGGTGGGCTGTCGCCGTCGTCGACGACCAGCCGCAGCCGGTCGCCCCGGGCGTCGGACAGCGCGACCTCGAGGACCTCGACCGGCGCGACAGCGTCGATCCGCAGGATCTGGGCGCCGCCCAGCGGCTCGGCCGCCGCTCCGGGTCCCTCGTCCCACACCGTCACCCGGCGGTGGAAGGCGCCGGTGGCCGTGGACAGACGCAGGGTCGTCGCCAGCAGCCCCCGCGGGCGCTCGACCACGAGCTCGCTGCGGCCGCTCTCGAAGAGGGTCTCGAGGGTCGCCAGGGGCACCTCGGAGACCCCGGCGAGAGCGCCCTGACGGACCGCCTCGAGGTGGAACGCGGGGGCGAGGAAGGCGCCCGACTGCGACGTCAGGACGACCTCGAGGGTGGCGGTTCCCGCCGGCAGGGGGTGGCGCAGCCTCTCGGCGGCCGGCTGCCGGAGACGAAAGCACGGCCCGGCCTCGAGGATCGACGTCCGGCCGCCGTCCGGGGTCACGGCCGCCAGGTCGAGGCGGGCGACGAACTCCGGACGGGCGACCTCGAGGACCAGCTCCCAGCGGCCGGGGTCCGCCGGCGGCGCCGGCACCTCGAGAATGAAGCGCTCGAGGTAGCGGGTCGGGGCGTGCCGCGAACGCTCCTCGCGCCGTTCGGCGTCGCGCACCGGCGGAGTCGCGCGACGCAGGATCTCCGGCAACCCGGCGTCGGCCTCCGACGGCAGCAGCAGGTAGGGCA
>CAZKKP010000202.1:5522-7169 GCA_964553295.1 uncultured Thermoanaerobaculia bacterium
CTCGCGCTCGCGGGCGTCGAACAGGCGCAGGTCGGACAGGTCGGCGCGGCACCGGGCGAGAACCTCGGCGGGCAGCTCGAGGCGGCTCAGGCCGGCGCCCTCGACCACGACCTCCGCCTGGTGGGGAAACAGGCTCTCGAGGGTGGGTGGCGTCGCCGCCTGGGCGGCGCCGGTGGCGGTCATGACCGCGACGGACAGGGCGAGAGCTCGGGCGTGGGTCATGGCTCCTCCGGCGGCGTCCGGCGCAGCACCCAGCGCTGGTAGACCAGCGAGACCACGATCAGGGACAGCGCAAGCCCGAGCAGGGAGGCCACCCGGTAGAGGTCCTCGAGCTCGCCGAGGTCATAGAGGAAGACCTTGCCCAGGGTCACCACCATCAGGCTCAGGCTGAGCCAGCGCAGCGCCCCGCTCGAGCCGCGGACCCCGAGCCCGAGCAACAGCAGCGCGTACCCCGCCCAGGCGATCGAGGTCGCGACGTCGCGCGCCGGCAGCCGGTCGAGGCTGAGCTCGAGGCTGCTGCCGCTGCCGAAGAGGTCGGCGATTGCCAGGTTGAGCCAGACGAAGACCACCGCGATCGCCGCCAGGCCGCAGCCGCCGGCAAGGGGCGTCCGGGGTCGTCGCAGCACCTGAAGCTCCCATGGCCTGAGCCGCCCCGCCTCGAGCGGCGCCAGCAGCCGGCCGGCCAGGATCAGCGCTGCCGCGGGGACCAGATAGGTGTACAGCACCCAGTTGAGCACCGGCAGGTCGCCCCGTGGCGCGTAGCCGAGCCCCGCCGGGTTGGCGACGAGCCGCGCCGTCGCCGCGGCCAGCATGGCAGCGCCGAAGTACTTCAGACCGGGATGGTCGAGGCGCCGCCACAGCGCCACCAGGGCGAGGCCGTTGACCGCCCAGCCGATGGTGATCCACTGTCGCTCCAGCTGCAGCGGAATGGCGAGGCTGACCAGCGACAGGGTCACCCCCAGCAGCCAGACGAGGGCGTTGGCATGGACCGAGGCCAGTCGCCGGCTGGCGAGGGCTGCCGCCAGCGTCAGCACCGCCAGCGCGAGGGGTACGACGGCGATGAAACCGTCACCGAACCGACCGTCCCACAGCGAGCCGAGGATCGGGAACCACAGGGCGGCGGCCAGCGCCGAGCCCCACCAGGTAGTGCGTCGTCGGGTGAGTGCGGCGCCGGCGAGCAGCGGCCAGGCCACCGCCGCCGCCGCGGTCGCCGCGCCGAGGGCGAGCCCCGCCTCCAGGTCCTCCGGCGCCAGCCGCCGGTTGAGGGCGGTGACCGCCCACAGGCCGTGGCCGCCGGCGGTCGCCAGCACCGCCAGGAGGTACCAGCCGCCGCTCGCCAGCCGGGTCGCCGCCAGGGCGGCCAGCAGCCCGAGCAGCGAGACCGCCGCGAGGAGGCCCTCGGGGATCTCGCCGAGGAACTCGAGGTGACGGAGCACCGGCAGCACGAGGAGCAGCGCCGTCGCGGCGGCGGTGTGCTCGCTCAGGCGCCGGTCGGCGCCGGCCCGCGACAGCAACGGCAGCAGCTGGGCGGCCACCGCCAGACCCAGGGTGACGGCGAGCAGCATGCTGCGCTCGAGCAGCGGCGCGGCGCCGCCATGGGCCAGGTTGAAGAGCAGCCAGGCCAGGCCGATGCCGAGGCCGGCGAGG
>CAZKKP010000203.1:0-5364 GCA_964553295.1 uncultured Thermoanaerobaculia bacterium
GGCTCTCCGAGGCCAGCGGCCGCACCCGCGGCAACCGCGGCCAGCACCTCGAGGCCGCCTACGCCGAAAATCAGGAGGTGCAGAGCGACCTGCTGCTCCTCGCCGGCCGCGGCGTCCGGGTCGGGTCCGACATCCAGGCCCTCGCCGACCGGGTCGGTGGCCTCGTCTACGGGCTGCGCTGAGCCGAGGGCCGGGACCGCGCCCGGTGAGGGGCGAGAGTCGTCGGCCGCCGCGGCGCTCGCCCGTCCGCCCGCGCGGCGCGCCCCCGACCCCGTGCGGGTGGGTGGGCGTGCACCCTGACCCTTGACCCCGGCGTGGGCGGGCGGCGGGCGGCGGGCGGCGATCACCTGGATGGAGGAGAGTCGCCGAGGAGGTGGTGCGGCACGAGATCGGCGAGAGACGCCAGGACAACGTCGGCGGCGGCGTAGCCGGCGTCGTCACGGAGATTGGCCGGGGGCACGGCGATCACGCGCATGCCGGCGGCGCGCGCAGCGGCCACGCCGGCTCGGGAGTCCTCGAGCACGACGCAGTCCGCAGGCTCGAGGCCGAGGCGGCGGGCGGCGGTGAGGAACACTGCCGGGTGCGGCTTGCCGAATCGCTCCCGCTCCGCCGAGCACCGGAGCTCGAATCGCTTCGCGAGGCCGAGGTGGTCGAGCACCACGCAGATCAGCTCCTCCGACGAGGACGAGGCCAGAGCGACCGCGAGGCCCTGCTGCCGGCAGATCTCGAGGGCATGGTCGACGCCGGGCAGCGACTCTCCTTCGGCGCGCACCAGCTCGACGACACGGGCGACGATCGCGGCCCCGACCGCGGCCTTCGCGGGGTTGCGCCACGGATGGCGCTGGTACCACCAGTCGACCACCTCGTCGGTGCGCATGCCCATGGTCGCCTCCCCGTCCTCCTCACTGAACTCGATGCCGACGGTCGAGAAGACCTCGCGCTCGGCCCGCCGCCAGAGGGGCTCGGAGTCGATCAACAACCCGTCCATGTCGAAGATCGCCGCACGCATGGGTCGGGGCGCCGGGCTCAGCCGACCGCGGCGAGGCGTGCCGCGGCAACCGCCCGACCGGCACCGACCTCGAGCATGCAGAAGGCGGTGTTGTCGCACTTGGGAGGCTTCGACCAGCGTCCGACGGCGCCATCCCGATATCGCTCGACATAGGCGCCGCGCTCGAGGCGGACCAGGTTGAGGCGCTCGTGGACGATCGGGTAAGCGCGCATCTTCAGGTCCGCCGGCAGCCCGGCGCGCTCGACCTGGAGCTGGGCCGCGACCAGGTCCATGCGCCGCTCGCTCGCCTCGAGCAGCCGCCGGAGCAGCTCTCCGTCGTCGTCCGACGAGCGCCAGGCGAGAATCTCCTCCGGCGTGAACAGGTCGTCGACGCCGTCGGAGTAGGCGCAGACGAGGTCCCCCGGCGCCAGCTCGACGGGCACGTCGACCTGGCGATAGGACTTGAAACGCAGGTTCTCGGAGTTGACCGAGTTCGAGACCAGGTTGCGGTGCAGGCTGTAGGCCATGAGCTCGGTGAGGGTGAGATCCTGCCGCCGCAGGTCGGGACAGGGCAGCATCGACTCGGCGATCGACTGGAACTTGACCGTGCCGTCGGCCGAGGCGACGACCAGCTTGCAGTCGCCGATCTGGTGCACGTCCAACAGCCGTCGCCCGTCGGGCTGCTCGGAGATCACCGCCCCGATCAGGCAGGCGTCCGGCGGGCTCGAGACCGCGCCGAGGGCGGCGATCCGACGTCGGGTCCGCCGCACGGCGATCTCGACCGGATGCGGGGGTCTCAGGTGGCCGAGGGCGCGGATCACCTGGGCGATCCGCTGCAGGCTCTCCGGGGTGGCCTGCTCGACTTCGAGGGACTCGCGCTCGACCGCCCGGAGAGCGGTCTGGACCAGCTCCGTCGGACTCGGAGTTGCCGCGCCTGCGGGTTCGGTCCGGTCGAGATGGGCGCGGACTGCAGCCACGAGCCTCGGCGTCGGCAGCTCCGCCACCAGCTCGGCGACCCGGTCTCGAATCACCCCGGCGATCTCGCGATCGGTGTCGGCGCCCGTCCCGGCGACGACGCGGTTGAGCTCCTCGCTCAGCATCTGTGCGGCGACGTCACCGCGCTCGTGGCCGCCCATGCCGTCGACCACGAACAGACCGGTGACCCGGACACCGCCGAGACGGCCTTCGACCACCGCGATCCGGTCCTCGTTTCCCGGCTTGTAGCCGACCCCATGGTGCGCCACGGCGACGATCCGGTCCCCCAGCGACGTCGCCAGCCTGACCACCGGCGCCATCGACAGCCGACCCTGGCTCTTGGCCCCCAGGATCAGCCCCCCGGCCGGAATCGCCGCCACCTCGCCGCCCCCGATGCGGTCGCGATCCATGCTCCCTCCGCTCATCTCGACCATCAGGCGTCCATTCTACGCGCAACCGAACGATAGACGTCGTGCCTCACGAGCTCGCGGGACGGCCTCCGGAGGTCGCGCGGTCCGTGACCGGCAGCGCCAGGATCTGCACTGCGGAGTTCTCCCAGATCGGCGTCATGGCTGCCATCGCTTCGGCCAGAACCTCCTGGGATCTCGAATCGGCGGTTTGCAGGAAGCTCCCGGGATCCCCTCCACCGACCAATCTCTCGGCCTCACGCCAGTTCGCCACGACATGGGTGATTCCTTGGCTTCGCAACCGGTCGAGGAGATCCGCGGCGGATGAGGACTGCTCAGCCAGCTCGACAAGAAGAGGAACTCCGAACGGATCCTCGACGATCACGGTATGCTCGAATCCGAAACTCCGTGTCTCGGCAACCAGCAAGAGAACTGCGTCCGAGGGCAGCATGGAGTTCGCCGCTCTCATGGCGGACCACGAGCTGACTCCCTGTGCGAGCAGCCTCTCCGCCGACAGACCCCCTGTCGCCACCGACAGCTGCGGCAGGACATAGGACATTCGAACGGGGTTGAGGCCACCCACGAGGACCACCAGCAACGCCGCGGTCGCGGCTGCTCGGAATCCACGGGAGACACGGCCGATCTGCTCGGCCCAGGCTGCCCCACCGAGCGCAGCGAGCACAACCAGGACCGGAGCCAGAAAGCGCCCGTAGGACGGCACCAAGGTGAAGCCCACCAATCCAGACAGGGCACCGCACGCCAGCAACAGGATCCCGGGGCCTTCGGACGACCCACGCCGGCGCACCACGTCAACCAGGATGATCGGGACCAGCCACAGGTAGACTGGACCGACTCGGGCCGCGTGCCCTTGTGTGCCCACGGAACCGACGCTGGCAACGACGCGCAGGTGTGAGACATCGAAGCCGAGACGGCTGACACCGAGGGCCCGAGCCTCGGTCTCCGGTTGACCCTCTGAGAAGTACGGGTACAGAGGCGCTCCCGCCATCGCGGTGTTGCGAACAGCCCAAGGGAGGAACACGAGAGCGCTCACCATCACGCACATCGACAGCGAAACCCACACCTTCCGAGTCGCAGCCCCGCTGCGCACGGCGATCCACGCGGCGACGCCTGTCCCGACGGCAATAGGGACGGCAACCGTCAAGCCCGCCAGGTACTTCGTGCCGACAGCGAGGGACAGGAAGGCGCCCATGACCGCGCCCTGGCGGACCGACCAGGCTCTTTCCCCCATGACCAGCCGGCGGCCGGCGAGCCACGCAGCACCACCGAACATCATGACGACCGGATCGGCGAGAGCGAGTGTCGCCATCTCGCACACCGTGGGGGTGCACACCAGAACCGTGGCTGCCAGCCACGGCGCGGAGGGACGACCCGGAGCCACCGACCGTGCCAGCGCCGCCGCCGCAGCTGCCGCCATGGCAACGCACCACCACGTCGTCACCTGCGCCGCCCACGGACCGGGCCCGGCGAGCCCGTAAGCGAAGAGCAGCGAGGCATTCGCCGGGAGGAAGGTGTAAACCTGTCTCGGGAAGACCACCAGGCTTCCCCGCTCCAACCAGTGAAACGGCATGGCCAGGTGGTAGTTCCACTGGTCGTAGAACGGGGACGGGGCAGTGGCGGCGAGAAGGGCGACGATACCGACGAGGGCAAGCAGTACCGCGAGCGCCGGCGACGACACCGGCGGCGGTGGAGGCCACCTGAGACGCGACGCCCGAAGCCCGCCGCGACAGGCTGCGAGACCCAGCAGCGACAGCAGCAGCGGTGCGAGGAACAGGCGAAAGGCCCCGAGGAGTCCGGCGGCGGCGACCAGCGCTCCCGCCCCCGCCACCAACGCCAGGACGAGCTGCTCCAACCGGTCGCCGTCGCTCCGGACAGGTAGCAGCAGGTCTCCGACGCCGAAGGTGGCCAGGGTCAGGATCACCAGCCAGCCCGCGGCCCACAGCAACGGGATGGCGAGATCCAGAGAACTCACCGGACCCGCGACCGCCAGAGCGAGCACGCCGCCGACGGTCAACGCGAGCACCGGGACCGCAGCAGGGTGCCATGTCCTTGGCCTCGCGAACATGACGGGATGGTAGCTCAGTCAGGAACCGCATGGTGAGGTGCGTCATCGGCTGTGCCGGGGGCCTGGTGGGTGATCCAGGATAGGATGGGTCATGCCCGACGCTTCGCCGAAGTCCGTCGAAAGGCGGCCTGTGCGCGCGCTGCCGACGGTGATGCCCCCGAAGGGACAGTGGCGGTGACCGCCAGACGACGCCTCCGAGCCGCGCTGGGTGTCCTCTCCCTCGTTGCCGGCGGTGCGTTACTGGCATGGCTGCTCGGGCGGGCCTCGGTCGCCGAGGTCGTCGCCACCCTTCGCCGGGCCGACGGGGTCATGCTCGCGGCCACCGCAGCCGTCATGGTCGCGGTCACCGCCGTCCGCGCTACGAGGTTCGGCCTGTACTTCGCCCCTCGCGGCGGCCGCGCGAGGTTGTACGGCGTCTTCGCTTTCTACCGGCTGCTCAAGCTGGCGCTGCCCTTCCACTCCGGAGAGCTGGCCCTCCTCGCCCTGCTCAAGCGCCAGGGGATCGCACCGAGCATCGCCGAGGCCGCCCCGGTCTGGCTGCTGCTGCGGGCGGCTGATCTCGCGGTCATCAGCCTGTTCCTGACGGTCGCGCTGGCCTCGGTCGACGGCGTTCCCGCACTCGCGGCGGTGCGCTGGCTTCTTCTTCTCGGTACCGCCGCACTGACGACTCTGCTGCTCATGCCACAGCGTCGGTGTGATGCACTGGTCGAGCGATTCGGAGGATCGCGCTGGCTCGGGCGGCACCTCGTCGCTCTCGCCGCGGGGCTGCGTCACACTCGCGGCTCGATGCGGCTGGGAACGACGCTGCTCCTCACCGTCATGCTCTGGGTGCTGATGGCCGCCGCCGCGACCTTCGCCCAGCTGGCGTTCGCCTCGCCGCTTTCCCTCTCCGAGTGCCTGGTCGCGGCGGT
>CAZKKP010000203.1:5374-7113 GCA_964553295.1 uncultured Thermoanaerobaculia bacterium
GACCTCCCAGGGCATGGGAGCGCTCCCGATTCACCCGCCGGCCGGAATCGGCACCGACGACGCCATCTGGAGCGGCCTGATGGTGACCTTCGGGCTGCCGATCGGCGACGCCGTCGCCCTCGCGCTGTCGGTGCGCCTGACGCTGATCGCCACCGTCGCGGTCGACACCCTCGTGGCCACGCTCATCCTCGCTCCGCTCGGAAGGCCGCGCACGCCGTGAGCCCCGGATTTCACCCCTGAGCGGACTGCCGAGTGCTATCTCGAGCTCTGCAATCGCCTACTCGCGTCACTACCTGCGTCCTGAGATCGGGGGGGCTCGCTGTCGAGGAGCTGGCCGGCGAAGGGGCCGGCGGCGCGGACCAGGATGACGGTGGCCAGCGGGGCGACGAGCTCGGCGAGCCGGCGGGCGTACTCGGCCTCACCCCCCGGCGGCGGCTCGCGCAGGCCCATGAAGACCAGGTCGGCGTCCCGGGAGCTGGTGGCGATGACCTCGGCCAGAGGTCGCCCTTCGGGGTTGTCGACCACCTCCGGGAAGGCCTCGATGCGGCTGCGCTCGAGCAGCTCGCGGAGGCGTTCGGTGGACCAGGCCGAGGGGTGATCCGGGGACACCACGTTCTTCACGGCGATCCTCGCCGAGCGCCACTCCTCGTTGACCGACAGGAGGTGGGCGAAGAGCAGCAGCATGTCGCCGTTGCGTTGCAGACCGCCCCACCAGACGTCGATCCGACGCGGCCGGGGCGCCCATGAGCGACGGGCGATCTTGCACACCACCGTCGACTTGCCGAGCAGCGCGGCGCTGCGCATGATGCGCAGCGTCGAGATCATCCGCTCCTCCTTCGCGCTCCAGCCGAAGACCAGGGTGTTGGAGGTGATCCCGGCGATGCCGTGGGCCTGGGCGACCGCGACCACACCGGTCTCGTAGTCGGCGACGGCGTGGACCTCGGCAAAGGCGGCCAGCCCCTCCTCGTCGAGGCGCCGCTGCATCGCCGCCTCGACCTCGGCACGGCGCGCCGCCACCTCGTCGAGCTTGCCCGGCAGCACCGCGCACACCGTGAGCAGCCCGCGTCCCTGGTTGAGCCAGGCGGCGAAGCGGACGAGGTCGATACGGCGCTCGATGTCGCCCGAGAAGACCAGCAGGTGCGGCCGCCAGTTACGCGGCGCCGGGGGCAGCGCCCGCAGCCTGAGCGCGGTCGAGCGCACCAGGGACATCAGGGCGCCGAAGCGGAGGTCGCCCCAGGATGCGCTCATGGAACGCCGCTCAAGCCCGAGGTACAGGCCGAGCTCGACGACGACGGCGACCACCGCGGCGAGCCAGCTGATCATCGACATCACCCACAGGCAGCCGATCGCCCCGGCGAGCGAGACCCACCAGCGCACGCGGATGGTCGGCCGATACGACGGCGCGCCCGAGAGCTCCTCGAGCCCCGCGACCAGGTTGATCATTCCGTAGGTGGTGAGGAAGAACACCGTCAGCACCGGCGCCACGGCGTTGAGATCACCGAGAGCGACCGCCGCCAGGGCGATCGCGGTGCTGAGCAGGTGGGCGGCCGACGGGCCCCGCTCGCCGAAGGGTCGGGCGTTGACCAGCCGTGGCACGATGGCGTCGTTGGCGAGAGCCTCCAGGGTGCGCGGCGCCGCCAGGCTGCTGCCGACCGCCGACGACAGGATCGCCCCCCACAGCCCCGGGAACACGAGCAGCGGCACCGCGGCCACCTTCAGCCAGATCAACGAGTCCTCGA
>CAZKKP010000204.1:0-5959 GCA_964553295.1 uncultured Thermoanaerobaculia bacterium
GCAGTCTACCACCGTGCCAGCGGTGGCCGGGCCCGACACCCGGCCCGGAGGTGCGGTCATCAGCGACGACCCCGACGGAGATCGTGAGGTCATCTGCGCGGACCTCCACCGCGGGGTGACCCAGGTCGAGGCCCGCGGCGGTTTGGACGATATGCCGTGGACCGTGCTTCGCTTCGTGGTGGCGGCGGCGAACAGGAACAGCGCAGCGCCCGCCATCAGGGAAGGGTCGCGGCAACCTCGTGGACCTGCGCGCCGTCGGCGCCCGTGCTCGCCGCCGCCTGCTCGTCGTCGCACTCGACCTGCTGCCAGCCCCCGCGCACCTTCGTCTTCGAGCAGTACGTCCGGCCGGAGCTCTTCGGGTTGTTGAGGTACGCGAGGACGTCGTCGCAGGTGGTTTCAGCGTCAGGAATTACCTGGCAGGTGCCGGAGAAGCGCGGGTTGGTGAAGCAGCACGGCTTCTGGGCGTCCTCGGCGCCGCCCGTGACCGGCGACATGACGGCGAGGGCAAAGGCAATCATGATCGAAGACATGAAGCACCTCCAAGTGCATCGGGCCGGAGTGGTGCGGCAATCATCCCTACCGCTCCATCCTGCATCAGAAGGTGACGCCGAGCAAGAGTCCGAGACGCAGGTCGTCTACTCCGGTCACCGCCCCGTCCGAGCTCGGTCGCGGATCCCGGATCCGGTCTCACCCCCAGGTCACCTCGAGCTCGAGCCGCCTGGTGAGCTCGATCCCGAGGCTGGTCTGCAAATGGTGGAGGTAGGCGCCGGAGGTCTGGTGGGTGAATGCCGGCGCCAGGTCCGATATTGTCGCCATTATCGACTTTGTCTTATCTGGCACAGGCAGGTTCTCGAGCCACTGACCCGGGGTCATCGTCGCCTTTCCGAGGCGCGGCTTGGCGCCCCCGGTCGATTCCGCAGTCCGGCTCGAGAATCTGAAGGCAGCGGCGACCGCCTGTGATCTGCGCGCTCTCGAGGGCGGTGGTTGCCGGGCGGCCCCACCCATTGACACGAGAACGCGTCTCATGCACAATTCTGGTCGTCGACGCACACCTGCGAGATTCTTGAGGAGGATACAGATGAGAGTTAACATTGCCGTGGTCAACGCACACCTCGTCTTCGTGCTGGCAGCCGGGCTCGGAGGCGTCCCCACCCTCGCGACTGCGCAGGATCCGCTGCGCGGCGACCTCAAGGCGATCTGGAGCTCCCTGACGGCCGAGGAGCAGGCCGCCTACCACCAGGCGGGGCTGGAGCTCGCCGCGAAGTCCTCCACACCGGCCGGGCGCGCACCCGGCGACACCTGTGGCGCGGCAACCCTCGAGGTCGGCTCGCTGCCCTACAACGACGCCAACACCACCGTGGGTCTCACCGACGACTACACCTTCGGCGCCGCCTGCGGCGGCTTCAATGCCTCGAGCGGCGTCGGGCCCGACATCGCCTACGTGGTCCAGACCGACGTCGACTGCGACGTCACCGTCACCATGGATCCGGACGCAGCAGACCTCGCCCTGTGGGTGGTGACCGACTGCTCCGATCCGGTCGCCGGCTGCGTCGGCGGTGACGACTCCGGCGGGAACGGCACCGCCGAGCAGGTCTCCTTCACCGCCACCGCCGGCGTCGACCACTTCATCGTCGTCGACGGCTTCGGCGGCGCGGCGGACGCCTTCACACTCAGCATCACCGAGACCACGCAGACCGGCTGCTCCCTGGTCCCGGTCGAGCTGCTGCACATCCAGGTCGACTGAGGCAGGATCACGGACCGCCGGCCTGCCCCATCGGGGGCGGGCCGCCTTCACTCCCCTGGCCGTCGGACGCCGCCGGCGCCGGCGATTCCGGCCGCCCGACGCCGGCCAGGCGGCCGCGCAGCTCCTCGATCATCGGCGCCTCGCCGAGCTCGGCGGCAGCCTGCTCGAGGGCCCGCTCCGCCCGCCCGAGGTCGCCGGCCCGGCGGTAGGTCTCGGCCACCCTGAGCCAGGCCTCGAGGTCCCAGGCGCCGCGCTCGCGGGAGGCCTCGAAGGCACGGTCCGCCGCCTCGAACTGGCCCTTGAGCAGGCGGACCATCCCGAGCACGTAGTGGGTGCGGAAGCTGTCCGGCGCCGCCATCAGCGCGACCACCGCCCATCGGGTCGCCTCGTCGAGCTCGCCCCGTTCCAGCAGCACCGAAGCCAGCCCGAGGGCGGCCGGCGCGAACCTCGGGTCGAGCTCGAGGGCCCGACGATAGGCGCCCTCGGCGCCGGTCCGGTCGCCCAGCCGAAGCTGGACGTCGCCGAGGGCGGCGAAGTTCGCCGCCGTCGCGCCCGCCAGGCGGCTGCTCCGCTGGAGGTGGTCGAGGCGGTCCTCGAGGCGCGCTCGCAGGCGATGGCGCTCGAGCATCTGTGTGCCCGCCTCGACCGACCCGGCGCGCACCAGAAGCTGGCCGAGGTTGAGCAGTGCCACCGAGTGTTCGGGCGACCGATCCAGGGCCCGCCGGAAGTGCCCGATCGCCGTCTCGAGGTCGCCGCGGCGGCGTTCGAGCAGCCCCAGCTCGCTCCAGGCGTCGCCGTCGTCCCGAGCCCGCGCTGCCGCAGCGAGGTGCGGCTCGGCCTCGTCCCAGCGGCCGACCGCCGAAAGCATGCGGCCGATCTGGAACCGGGTGTCCAGGTGATCGGGCCGCATCGCCAGACAGGTCTCGAGATGGGGCAGGGCAGCCTCCGGCTCGCCGAGACGCATGCGCGCCGCGGCCATGGCGCGGTGGCTCTCGAAGTGCCCGGGATCCGCGGCCAGCTCGCGCTCGAGCTCCGCGATGGCCGCCCGGTGATCGTCCTTCGAGCCGTGGAGGATGCCGAGGGCGTAGTGCAGTCGCGGCGTGCCGGGATGCTCGGCGAGGTAGACGCGGGCGAGCGCCAGGCCATCGTCCTCGCGGCGGGCACGGCGCAGCTGCTCGAGATGCTCGAGCAGCGCTGCAACCTCGGGAGACAGGATCGGGGCCGGCGACTCGGCGACCCTCCCCGCGGCGCTCCTCTGGGTGTCCGAGGCGCCGCCACCACAGGCGCTCCCGAGCAACGGCAGGACGAGGGCCAGCATGAGCAGAGCGCGATGGTTGCGGTCGCTCCTCATCGCCGGGCGCCCTCGCCCGTCGCCGGGCCCGGCCCCCCGGGCTCCTGGATCACCGTCACCCTCCCCAGCGGCAGCTCGTCCGCCGGAATCACCTGACGATCCCCTTCCGGCCAGCGGATCTCGGCCCGCTCGACCTTCCGCTGCTCGCCCAGACCGAAGTACAGCCGTGGGTCGTCCTGGGACAGGTAGCTCGAGCCGGCGCGAACCTCGGCGACCTGCACCCCGTCGTCGGTCACCAGCCGGACCTGCGCGCCGACCGCGTCGCGCCCGCCATGGCGACTCAGCAGCCTCAGGCCGAGCCAGCGCCCCTGCTCGCCGACGCGGTTGAGCAGCAGCCGCGCCGGTCCGTTGCAGGCGGTGACCAGGAGGTCGAGGTCGCCGTCGTTGTCGACGTCGCCGGCGGCCGCGGCACGGCCCACGGTGGCGACCGCGCTCCACGAGCCGGCGGTGCTCTCCGGCACCTCGGTGAAGCGGCCGGCGCCGTCGTTCTCGAAGAACTGGTCCCGCTGCGCGAAGGACAGGGTCGGGTTGACGAGGGCGATGTTGTCGAGGATGTGGCCGTTGGCCACGAACAGGTCGAGGTCGCCGTCGTTGTCGGCGTCCAGAGCGGTCACACCGAAGCCGACCCGGGTGATGCTCGGTCCGGCGAGCCCGCTCGCGACCGTGGCGTCCTCGAAGAGCCCACCGCCGAGGTTGCGGTAGAAGGTGTTGGTCTCGAAGTCGAGGTTGGTCACGAACAGGTCGGGCCGGCCGTCGCCGTCGAGATCCCCCGCCGCGACACCCATCCCGGCCTCGGTGCGCCCGTGCTCGTTGTAGGCGACGCCGGAGACCACGCCGACCTCGTCGAAGGCGCCGTCTCCCCGGTTTCGGAACAGGAAGTTGCGCGTCGAGTCGTTGGCGACGTAGAGGTCCGGCAGACCGTCGTCGTCGATGTCCAGCCAGATCACTCCCAGCCCCTTCGACTCCTGGGGATCGTCGACCCGCACCCCGGCCGCGGCGCCGACCTCCTCGAAGGACCCCGAGCCGTCGCAACGGTTCCGGTACAGCAGGTCGGGCACTCCGGCGTACACGTCCGGATGGCAGTACTGGGGGATGTCGGCGGAGCCGCACCGGACATGGTTGTCGAGGGTCGCGTCGAGGTAGTTGGTGACATAGAGGTCGAGGCAGCCGTCACGGTCGTAGTCGGCGAAGGCGCAGCTCGCGGCCCACCGGGGGTTGTCGATCCCCGCCGCCGCGGTGACGTCCTCGAAGACGCCGCCACCGAGGTTGCGCAGCAGCCGGTCGGGACCGAAGGCCGTGACATAGATGTCGACCCGCCCGTCGTTGTCGACGTCACCGAAGCAGGCGCCCATGGCGTATCCCACATCTCCGGCCCCGGAGCCTGCGGTGACGTCCTCGAAGGTGCCGTCACCGCGGTTGCGGAAGAGGCGGCTCGAGAAGTCGCCGGTCGCCTCGCCGCCTCCGTCGCCGGCCTCGAAGCCCGGCAGCGGCCGCCCCTGCAGCAGGTAGACGTCAAGCCAGCCGTCGCCGTCGAAGTCGAGGAAACCGCCCCCCGAGCCCATGGTCTCCACCAGGTAGCGCCGGCCGCTGCCGCCGTGCCGGTGGGCGAATATGAGGCCAGCCTCCGCGGTGACATCCTCGAACCAGGGGGTGACCGGCGCGGCGCCGACCGCCGCATCCTGCACCGGGCCCGTCCGGGGAGGGCCGCACGCGGTCAGCGCGAGCCCCGCCGCGACCCCGGCGAGCAGCAGCCAGCGCAGCGGTGTCAGAAGGCTTGAAGCTCCCATGCTCATTCCAGAATCGGTACAGGCGCTTCAGGATCTTCTGATCCTGCGCCTACGGTTGGGTAGCCGACCAGGCGGTGGTGGCGCCGCTCTCGAAGCCGTCGGCGAAGATCGTGCTCTCCCCTCCGGGAGTGCACGGGCCGGGTACGGCGGCGTCGCTCAGGGTGATGTCGTCGACCTGCCAGCCGAGGCCGTTCACCGAGCCGTCGGTGGACAGCAGCCAGCGGAGGCGGACCGACTGGCCGGCGAAGGCCGACAGGTCGGCGACGAACTCGGTCCAGGAGCTGCCGCTGCCGGTGAAGTACTGGCCCTGAGGCAGGCCGCAGGCGTCGCCGGTGCGGGTCGAGGACCCCGGATAGGCCAGGGCGAGCCGCTGCCAGCTCGCACCGCCGTCGAGCGACACCTGGACCTCGCCCTTGTCCCAGCCGGTCTCGATCGCCCAGCGGCTCCAGAAGCGGAGCTCCGGGGCGGCGCCGAGGGCGAGCTCGGGGCTGGTCAGGGCGACGCACAGGTTGTCCCCGTAGCTGCCGGTGGTCCAGCCCAGCGAGCCACCGAGGCCCTGGCCGGCGACGGCCGACCACGGCGCCTCGGCCGCCAGCGAGGCGGGCACGGTGTCGCCGGCGTCGTCGACGAAGGTGCCGAAGCCCATCGGACCGGTGGGTCGGGCCAGGACGACGGTGGTGTTGAGGTCCTCGAGGCCGGTGGCAGCGTCCACCGCCCGCACCAGGTAGGCGTAGTCGGTGTCGGGCTCGAGACCGTCCTGGTCGAGCCACTGGCCGCCGGAGACGCCGCTGGCGACCCGGTTTTCGGGCAGCGGCTGGACGCCGCCGACGCCGCGGTAGACGTTGAAGGTGGCCTCGGGGCCGCAGAAGATGTCGCCCACCTCGGGCCACTCCAGGAGCAGACTGCAGGTGGCGAAGAGGGTGGTATGCGCGCCGCCGACGCCGGCAAACTGGGGCGGCTCGAAACACGGTCCGGTTGTGGATGACTCGACGCACTCGGTGGCGGCCGACACGCAGACCAGCGACGGGTCCCACGAGCGCACGGTGTAGCCGTAGCTGACGCCGCCGGAGACGCCGA
>CAZKKP010000204.1:5969-7093 GCA_964553295.1 uncultured Thermoanaerobaculia bacterium
CGGAGAACACCGGCGGGTCGCCGCCGAGGTGCACCGACGCCGCCGGCCAGGGGGCCGGGCAGCCCCCCGGGGTGCGCCGGACCTCGTGCACCAGGCCCACGGCCCCCGGGGTCCACTCGAGGTCGACGCGGTTGTCGCCGGCGGCGACGGCGGCGAGGCCCACCGGCGCCTGGGGTACCCGGGCGACGGGGATGGCGAGATGGCCGGCGGTCGCCAGGTAGGCGCGCACCGCGCCGCCGAAGAAGGTCGGCGCGGCCGGGCCGCAGTTGGCGATGGTGTCCTGGGAGCTGTGGTAGTAGGGGTAGGTGCCCGCTTGCCCGCAGAAGTCGTGGTTGTCGGTGATGCCGCAGATCGCCGACAGGCCGGCGCTCCAGAAGGGGGCGTGGTCGGAGTAGACCATGGTCGGGCAGGAGAAGGCGTTGACGGTGCAGCCGGTGGCGTAGTCCGACGCGGCCTGGGCGAACAGGGCGCCGAGCCAGGCCGAGGCGCCGTTGTAGTTGAGGTCGAGGTCCTCGCTGTCCGGGGTGTCGCCCTGCCAGCCGATCATGTCGCCGTTGAGCGCGGCGACCACCGTCTCCCCGGGGTCGAGGGCGCCGACCAGGGCCTGGCTGCCGTACAGCCCCTGCTCCTCGCCGGTGACCACGACGAAGCGCAGGGTGCGGTCGAAGCAGTAACCGCTCATGGCCTCGGCCAGGGCGACCACCATCGCCGAGCCGGAGGCGTTGTCGTCGGCGCCCGGGGCCGGTCCGCTGGAGGGCAGGTCGTCGAGGTGGCCGAGGACGTAGACGACCTCGTTCGGCCGGAGCGTGCCGGGGAGGGTGCCGATGACGTTCGGCGCCATGCCGGTGGTGTGGCTCTGGGTCGCCACCTCGAGACCGAGCTCGGTGAAGCGGGTCGCCACCGCGTCGGCGGCGGTCTGGCAGCCGGTCGAGTAGGAGTGTCGCGTCGAGGCGAGGCCGACGATCCACTGCCAGACGTCGAGGGCGTCGCCGTCGCTCAGGGCCTCGACCATCTCGACGACCATGGGCAGGGTCTCCAGAGGCGCCCGGCCGGCCTCGGCGAGGTCCGCAGGGGGCGGCTGAGTGCGCCCGAGCAGACGGTCCGACAGCACGACGACCCGCCAG
>CAZKKP010000205.1:0-7076 GCA_964553295.1 uncultured Thermoanaerobaculia bacterium
CATGGTGAACTCGGCCTTGCCCTGGGTCGCCGAGCGCAGGTCGGTGGAGTAGCCGAACATCGCCGCCAGGGGCACCTCGGCCTCTACCCGGGCGAAGCCGCCGTCCTCGGTCGAGCCCAGGATGGTGCCGCGGCGCTGCATCAGCGAGCGGAAGATCGCCCCCTGAAACTCGCCGGGGCCCTCCACGGAGACCCGCATCACCGGCTCGAGGACCTGCGGCCTGGCCCGCCGATAGGCGTCGCGGAAGGCCTTGCGGGCGGCGGTCTGGAAGGCCATGTCGGAGGAGTCGACGGCGTGGGAGTTGCCGTCCACCAGGACCGCCCGCAGCCCGACCACCGGGAAGCCGATCAGCGCCCCCTTCGCGAGAGCCGAGCGGAAGCCCTTGTCGACCGCCGGGATGTACTCGGTCGGGATCGAGCCGCCGTAGATCTGGTTGAGGAACTCGTAGTCGCCCTGCTCCAGCGGCTCGATGTGGCCCACGACCCTGGCGTACTGGCCGGAGCCGCCGGTCTGCTTCTTGTGCAGGTAGTCGAAGGTGGCCCGCTGGGAGATCGCCTCGCGGAAGGCCACCTGGGGCGCCCCGGTGGCGACCACGGCGTTGTACTCGCGCTTCATGCGCTCGACGTAGACCTCGAGGTGGAGCTCGCCCATGCCCGAGATGACCGTCTCGCCGCTCTCCGGGTCCAGGGTAACCCGGAAGGTCGGGTCCTCCTTGGTGAAGCGGTTCAGCGCCTTGGACATGTTGTCCTGGGCCTTGGAGTCGGCCGGAGTCACCGACAGGGAGATCACCGGCTCGGGCACGAACATCGAGGTCATCGCCAGCCGTGGCCCGTCGCTGACGAAGGTGTCGCCGGTGTGGCAGTCGACGCCGAACAGGCCGACGATGTCGCCGGCCCAGGCGCGGTCGATGTCCTCCATCTTGTCGGCGTGGATCCGCACCAGGCGACCGATCTTGACCTTGCGGCCGGTGCGGGTCTGATACACCGTGTCGCCCTTGCCCAGGCTGCCCTGGTAGACCCGGATGAAGGTCAGCTGGCCGTAGCGCCCCTCGTCGAGCTTGAAGGCGTAGGCCACGGTCTGGCGGTCGGGATCCGAGGCGAGGGTGATCGGCGCGTTGTCGTGGTCGAGGTCGACCGCCTCGATGGGCACGTCGTGCGGGCTCGGGAGGTAACGGGTGACCGCGTCGAGCAGCGGCTGCACCCCCTTGTTCTTGTACGCCGAGCCGATCAGCACCGGGGTCAGCTCGAGGGCGAGCACGCCCTGGCGAATCGCCCGGTGGATGAGCTCGGGGGTCGCCGCGTCCTCGAGGGCCGCCTCGAGCAGCTCGTCGGAGAACAGGCTGACGGTGTCGACCAGCTCGACCCGGCGCTCCTCGGCGAGCGACCGCAGGCTCTCCGGGATCTCGCCCACCTCGACCGACTCGCCGTGGTCGCCGCCAAAGTACAGCGCCCGCATCTCGACCAGGTCGACGACCCCCTCGAAGGCGGCCTCCAGCCCGATCGGCAGCTGCAGCAGCACCGCGGTGTGGCCGAGCTTGTCGCGCAGCGACCGGGTCACCCGGTCGGGGCTGGCGCCGGAGCGGTCGCACTTGTTGACGAAGGCGATGCGCGGCACCTTGTAGCGCCGCATCTGGCGGTCGACCGTGATCGACTGGGACTGCACGCCGGCGACCGCGCACAGCACGAGCACTGCGCCGTCGAGCACCCTGAGCGAGCGCTCCACCTCGATGGTGAAGTCGACGTGCCCCGGGGTGTCGATGATGTTGACGTGGTGGCCCTGCCACTGGACGTAGGTCGAGGCGGAGGTGATGGTGATCCCGCGCTCGCGCTCGAGCTCCATGTGGTCCATGGTCGCGCCCACGCCGTCCTTGCCCTTGACGTCGTGGATCGCGTGGATCCGCTGTGCGTAATACAGGATCCGCTCGGTCAGCGTGGTCTTGCCCGAGTCGATGTGGGCGGAGATGCCGATGTTGCGGATGCGGTCGATGTCGAAGCTCATGGCTCACGTCCCAGGCGGCGGTGGCCACCTGCATCCATCGCCCCCGTCGGGACGCACCCCTGTGGTGCCTCCCGCCGGGGGAGCGTGGTCTTCGTCGCGATGTCCCGCGCCTCCCGACAGCGGAGGACCGGGAAGCGGCGCGGAGCGTACAACTCGGCCGTCCGAAAGTCAATTCCGCCAAATCGTACACAGCTCCTCAGGGATCCCGGGTACTTCGCCCCTCTCCAGGAGCCGCGGCTCTTCCCCGGAGGGCTGCGCAACCTCCTCGGGGTGGTGAAGCTGTGAAGTGCGGCGTGACGCCGGCGGCAGCTCGGCCGGCTCGAGACGCGCCGGGCCGGCGGTGTAGACTGGACCCGGCCGCCGATGGCAGAGTCAGTCAAGTTCGTGCTGGCTACGAGCGCCGTGCAGTGGGCCGGGTGCCTGCTCATGGCGGCCGTGCTGTACAGCTTCTACCTTAGCTATCGGCGCCCATACCTGTTGCACATCTCCTCGAGCTGGCTCGCCCTGAGCTTCGTCTTCTCCGGTGGCGCCGCGGCGATCTGGGCAGCGACCCAGGGGCTCGAGCCCTGGCACCCGTTCCGCCTGGGCGCCTCCATGGTGTCGCAGGTGGCCAGCTGCCTGCAGGTGGTGCTGCTGCTCACCGGCGCCGTCGAGATCGCCCGGCGGCGGGCGGTGTCGCCGCGGCTGCTGGCCGCCCTCCTCGGCGCCTGCGTCGTCGTCGGGCTCGTCATGCCGCTCTTCTACCTGACCGAAGCCACGGCCTACAACGAGCGCTACTTCATCCGGTTCGGGCTGCGCTCCCTGGCGATCGGGCTGGCGTTCATCGTCGGCGGCGTCCTGCTCTTCCGGATGCGGGCCGCCCAGGGTCTCGGCGCCCGGCTGGTCGCCGGCGCCTTCGTGCTGTACGGCATCGAGCTGCTGCACTACTTCGGCCTCACCCTGCGCCAGCTGCTCACCGACCGCATGGCCCCCTACGCCGCCTACCTCACCTTCGTCGACTTCTTCCTGCTGGTGGTCATCGGCCTGGGCACCGTCGTGTGGATGCTCGAGACCGAGCGCGACCGGCTGGTCCGGGCGACCCGTGAGATCGACTTCCTGTCCAACTACGACCCCCTCACCGGGCTGCCCAACCGCGAGCACCTCGGCGGCCGCCTCGAGCTCGTGCTCGAGGAGGCGCGGATGACCGGCGACGGAGTCGGCGTCGTCGCCCTCGACCTGGACGGGTTCCGCGCGGTCAACGACTCCCTTGGCCGCAGCGTGGGCGACGAGATCCTGCGCGCCACCGGCCGACGTCTCGGCCGCGAGGTCGACGAGCTCGCGGCCGTTGCCCGCACCGGACCGGACGAGTTCGTGCTGACAGTGCGTCGGCTGGCCGACGAGGACGAACTGCGCCGGGTGCTCGACCGGCTCATGGCGACGCTGCGCCGGCCCTTCGTGGTCCAGGGCCAGGAGCTGTTCGTCACCGCCAGTGCCGGCGCTGTCCTGGCGCGGCGTTCGGGCGAGTCGGCCGCCAATCTGCTGCGCCAGGCCGAGGCCGCATTGCACGCCGTCCAGACCGCCGGCCGCGACGGCTACCGGCTCTACACCCCGAGCCTCGGCACGCTCCAGGCGGACCGGTTGAGGTTCGAGAGCAGCGTGCGCAAGGCGCTCGAGGTCAAGCAGTTCGTCGTGCACTTCCAACCCATCGTGGCGCTCGAGAGCGGCCGGCTGCTGTCCTTCGAGGCGCTCGTGCGCTGGCAGCACCCGAGCCGCGGCCTGCTCGCGCCCGACGAGTTCCTCGGCGTCGCCGAGGCGATCGGCTCGCTCCAGCACCTCGAGTGGTGGGTCCTCGAGGCCGCCTGCCGACAGCTCGCCCGCTGGCGCCGGCGCGGCGCCCTCGAGCTCGGAATGTCGGTCAACCTGTCGGCGCAGCGCTTCCAGAACCCCGCCGTGGTGGCCAGGGTCGAGCGGGCGATTGCCGACTTCGGCCTCCCCGCCGACCGCCTCGAGCTGGAGATCACCGAGGGCAGCGCGCTGCAGCACAACGAGCCGACCCTGGGCGTGCTGCAGGCGCTGCGCGCGCTCGGGGTGCGCATCGCCATCGACGACTTCGGCATCGGCTACGCCTCGCTGGCCAACCTGCGCAGGCTGCCGGTCGATGCTCTCAAGATCGACCGCTCCTTCGTCCGCAGCCTCGGTCGAGACGAGCGCGACGACGCCTTCGTCGCCTCCATCGTGACCATGGCGCACGGCCTCGGGCTGCCGGTGACCGCCGAGGGCGTCGAGCGCGAAGAGCAGCGCGCCACCCTGTGGCGGCTCGGCTGTGACGCCGCCCAGGGCTTCCTCTTCAGCCCACCCCTGGCCGCCGACGCCTGCTCGCTGCTGCTCGAGGAGAGCCGCCAGCCCTGGCATTCTGCAATGGCCCGCGCCCATGGGTCGGGCCCTGCTCCGCCCGACGCCTGCTCGCCTGAGTCGTCCTGAGGGCCGGCAGCGCCACCTGGCTCCCACCACAAGATCCTCACTCTTCCTGAAACTGTCGCGACACATGAGGGCTCCGCCCTGGTAACCTGAGGGGGTCGGCGCCACACGGTGGCGCCGCGAAGGAGGGACCGCGATGCTCAGCAACTCGAGACGATCGATCTGCCTCCAAGGGCTGCTCGTGGGCCTGCTCTGCCTCACCGGTCCGGCGCTCGCCGACGAGGCGCCAGCGCCCGCGGCGGCCGGTGGCGGGAGCCAGGGCACGACCTTCGACACCCCCACCCCGCGGACCGTCAGCCCGGCCCAGACGGCCGAGTTCCGCGCCTTCCTGGCGCCGCGCCTCGACTGGTCAGACGTCGGCCTGGTCGAGGTCGTCGACCCGGACGGCGGCTACAGCATGGACCCCCAGGGCCGTTTCCAGTCCGTCACCCTGGCCCGCATCGATGACGAAGGGCGGCTCGAGGTCCGCTTCTTCACCGGCCTGGAGGGAGCAATGAGCTTCCTCACCTTCCAGGATGTCGTGGCGCCGGCCGCGCCCGGGCACGAGCTGGCGACCGAGTGAGGAGGACCACCATGCGCCACCCACTCCAGCTCTCTCTGATCATCCTCGCGGGCCTCGTGCTCACCTTGCCGGCAGCCCAGGCCGCGACCGTCACCGTGATCAACGGCGACGGTGCGGGCGAAGGCTTCAACGATCCCGGCAGCCCGTCGCCAGCGATGGGCTGCCCCGACGGCATGACCCTAGGGCAGTGCCGCTTCCACGCCGCTCAGGCGGCCGCCCAGGTCTGGGCCGACCTCCTCGAAAGCGACGTCGAGATCCGGGTCCTCGCCAACTTCGACCCGATCTCCTGCGGCGTGCTCGGCCAGTCCTGGAGCCTGTCCCCTTCGCGGGACTTCTCCGGGGCGCCGCTCGCCAACACCTGGTACCACCGGGCCCTGGCGGACGCCCTTTCGGGCGTCGACCGCAACCCGGGCGTGCAGGACATCCAGGTTGCCTACAACAGCAGCTACGACAACGGCGCCTGCGCCGGCGGGCCGTGGTACTACGGCGTCGACGCCAACCCCGGGCTGGTCAACGCCCTGCTCTTCTACCCGGTGATCCTGCACGAGATGGCGCACGGCCTCGGCTTCGCCACCTTCATGAACAAGAGCACGGGCGCCTACTACGGCGGCTACCCGGACGCCTACCTGCACAACATCTACGACACCACCGCCGGCCTGCGCTGGACCCAGATGAGCAACGCCGAGCGCGCTGCCTCGGTGCTCAACAACCTCCAGGTGGTGTGGGACGGCCCCGAGACCAAGGCCGCGGCCGACACCTTCCTGCGCGCGAGCACGACCCGGCTTCTGATCACTACCGGACCGGCGGCCGGGAGCTATGACGCCATCGCCGCCGTCTTTGGCGGCCACTGGCCGGCGGTGGACGCCATGGCCGGAGTCCTGGAGATCGTCAGCGACGGCACCGTCAACCCCAGCGAGGGCTGCCAGCCGCTGGTCGGCTTCACCCCCGGACGGATCGCCTTCGTCGACCGGGGAAACTGCCAGTTCGGGTTGAAAGCGCTCAACGCCCAGAACGCCGGCGCCGTCGGCGTGGTGATCGCCAACAACCAGGGAGGCACCCTGCTCCAGGGGATGGCCGGAGGGGACGACGGCGACCAGGTCACCATCCCGGTCATCGGCATCTCCCAGAACTCGGGGATCGCCATCCGCACGTCGCTGCCCCAGTCCTGCGACGCCGACGTGCTCGCGGTCTACGGCATGCACGCGAACGGCTTCCCGTTGCTGTACACGCCGACCACCCTGGAGCAGGGCTCGAGCGTCTCCCACTTCGACGTCACGGCCTTCCCCGACGCGCTGATGGAGCCGGCCCTCAACGACGAGGTCTGGGACGACCTCGACATGACGCCGGGCGTCCTCCGGGACCAGGGCTGGCCGATGGTGGGCGCGGACCTCCTGTTCGCGGACGGCTTCGAGAGCGGCAACACCGGCGCCTGGAGCACCAGCGTGCCGTAGCGCGCCAGGAGCATTCACCCCCAGACGAGCTCGACGCGGCGGACGGCGACGTCGCCGCGAGTCGGCCGGATCGCCACCTCCTCGAGTCGGGCCGCCAGGGCCTCGGACTCCTCGGCGATCCGGTCGATCTCGGCCTGCATCTCCTCGCCGAGGCTGGAGAGCTCGGTCTCGAGCCGCTCGATGTCGCGCTCGGACTCGTCGACCGCGCCCGCGGCGCGCTGGCTCATCCGCCTCTTGGTCGCGGTCGAGCGCACCTTCGACGCCGCCTTGCTCGCCGCGGTGCGCGCCGAGCGCGAGCCGAGGAGGACCGAGAACAGCCCCTCGACCATGTGCAGCTTCTCCTCGGCCTGGCGGGCGGAGAGGTTACTGCGGTCCCGCTCGAGCCGGTCGCGCTCCCGCTCGAGCCGTCGCGCCAGGGTCGCCATCCGGCTCTCGAAGCGCCGCCGGACCGCGTCCTGGCGCGCGTCGTCGGCCCGGTCGGCGGCCTCCAGGCAGCGCTCGAGGAAGGCCTCCCGGCTCTCCTCGGGCTCGGCGGCGAGGCCGAGGGCCGGGTTGGCGAGCACCTTGAGTTCGAGCCTCGCCCGCCAGGCGAGGGCGTCGCGCTCGGC
>CAZKKP010000206.1:0-3379 GCA_964553295.1 uncultured Thermoanaerobaculia bacterium
CGCCACCGACACCACCACGGTGGCTGGCGGCGGCTCGATGTCGGCGGTCGCGAGGCCCGGCGTCGGGGTCGCGCCGCCGAGGATCGCGGGCCCGGGGCCGACGGCCCGCGAGGCGGCGCCGTAGCCGAGGGCGAAGGCGAGCACGACCACCAGGGCGAAGGCCACGACGAGGCCGGTCAGCCAGCGGCCGCTGAGCTCGATGACGTAGTACGAGGATCGGGGGCTCATGGACCTCCCGGCAGCGGACGTCCCGGTCCGCCGCAGGCGACGATTCTAGTCGGCTACCCCGCCGGAGCTCAGATCTCCTTCCCGGCGGCCGTGAAGAACCCCTCGAGCATCTTGATCGGCACCGGGAAGATGATGGTCGAGGCATTCTCGGTCGAGATCTCGGTCAGCGTCTGCAGGTAGCGGAGCTGGATGGTGACCGGGTTGGTGGCCATCAGCTCCGCCGCGGCGGCGAGCTGCTGGGCGGCGTCGTACTCGCCCTCGGCATGGATGATCTTGGCCCGCTTCTCGCGCTCGGCCTCGGCCT
This sequence comes from uncultured Thermoanaerobaculia bacterium, assembly GCA_964553295.1. Lineage (GTDB taxonomy): Bacteria > Acidobacteriota > Thermoanaerobaculia > Thermoanaerobaculales > Sulfomarinibacteraceae > CAZKKP01. The sequence goes on from CAZKKP010000206.1 coordinate 533, forward strand.
GCCGTGCCATCGCCCGCTGCATGTCCGGCGGCAGGTCGACGTGCTTGACCTCGACCATGGAGACCTTGACTCCCCACGGGTCGGAGTGGGCGTCGATGATCTCCTGCAGTCGGACGTTGAGCTCCTCGCGCTTGGACAGCAGGTCGTCGAGCTCGACCTCGCCGAGCACCGAGCGCAGGGTGGTCTGGGCGAGCTGGGAGGTGGCGTAGACGTAGTTCTCGACCTCGATCACTGACCGGATCTGATTCATCACCCGGAAGTAGACGACGGCGTTGACCTTGACCGAGACGTTGTCGCGGGTGATCACGTCCTGCGGCGGGATGTCGTGGACCACGGTCCGCAGGCTGATCTTGACGATGCGGTCGATCGGCCACAGCACCAGGACGAGTCCCGGCCCCTTCGGTTCGGCAAGCACCCGCCCGAGGCGGAAGATGACGCCCCGCTCGTACTCGTTGAGGATGTTGACCCACTTGAAGAACAGGAACAGCCCGATGACGATTGCGAAGAAGAACCCCGAGCCCATGACTCCAGCCATTTGTCAGCTCCCTTCTCGTGTCTGATCCAGGGTGGCGACCGGCGCCACCAGCAACCGGCGGCCCTCGATCGCCACCACCGCCACCTCGGCGCCGGCGGCGACCTCCTCGCCCGTCGTGCGGGCGTCCCAGTACTCGCCGTGGACGGCCACCTTCCCGGCCGGTGCGAGTGCCGACAGCGCCTGGCCGACCTCGCCGATCAGCCCCTCGCTGCCGGTCATCGCCGGCCGGCGGTGGGCACGAATCACCCGCGACAGGAGCGCCACGGTGACCAGCGCCACCAGCAGCGCCGTCGGCAGCACCACCCCGAGGCTCACCCGCATCGCCGGCACAGGGCCGTCGAAAAGCATCATCGACCCAAGCACGAACGCGATCAGGCCGCCGACCGTGAGCATGCCGTAGCTGGTCACCTTCACCTCGAGGAGGAACATCACCAGGGCGACGAAGATCAGCGCCACCCCGGCCCAGCTGACCGGCAGCACCGACAGCGAGTACAGGCCGAGGAGCAGGAAGATGGCGCCGACCACCCCGGGGAAGATGCCCCCTGGGTGGGTGATCTCGACATAGAGCCCGAGTGCCCCGAGGCCGAGCAGCAGGTAGGCGATGTTCGGGTTGGCGAGCACCGACAGCAGCCGCTCGAGGAAGGTGGGCTCGACCTCGGTCACCGGCGCGGCGGTGAGCGAGAGGGTGGTGAGGCTGCCGTCGAAGCGGCGCACCTCGCGCCCCTCGAGGGCCTCCAGCAGCCCCTTCAGGTCGGGCACCACCAGGTCGATGAGCCCGTTCTCGAGGGCCTCCTCGGCGGTGTACGAGACGCTCTCGGTGACCGCCTTGATCGCCAGGTCGACGTTGCGCCCGCGCTGCTCGGCCAGCGAGCGGACCATGGCGGCGGCGTCGTTGGTCGCCTTGGCGCGGATGTCGTCGCCCAGGGTCTCGCCCTGGCCGCCCACCGGTTGGGCGGCGCCGGTGTTGGTGCCCGGCGACATCGCGGCGATGTCGGCCGAGATCAGGATGAAGAAGCCGGCCGAGGCGGCGTGGGCGCCACCCGGTGTCACCAGCACCGCCACCGGCACCCGGCTGGTCGTGATGGCGGTGGTGATCTGGCGGGTGGTGTCGACCAGGCCGCCGGGAGTGTCGAGCTCGATCACGACGAGGGCGGCGCCGACATCAGCCGCCTCCTCGAGCCCGCGCTCGATGAAGCGCTGAGAGGCGGGTTGGATGGTGTCGTCGACCCGAAGTCGGACCACCTCAGCCGCCGTCAGCGGCGTCACCGCGAGTAACCAGACGCCCACCGCCACGAAGAGTCGGTTCATACTTCTCATCATAGGTGTCCCTTCAGGCGCCGACAAGCAGTTGTCGACACGCCAGGCCGTGGCGCCGCGGCGCCGGTCATTTCCCAAGCCTGCCGGCGGCCGCGATCTCGAGTCGCACCCGGCGCCACAGCATACCCGCCTCGGTGGCGGTGGCGATCCCGGGCGGACCGTCGGCGTAGAGCTCTCGTTCGGCAAGCCAGACCAGATTGCCCACAGGGGCTGCGGCCCCCGGCCAGCGGCTGCGCGCGAGCCGGCCGATCGCCCGCGGAGTGGCCCCCGGGGACACCGGCTCGCCGCGCCGCTCGAGCTCCCGCACGATGCGGGAGATCATCCGCGCTGCCGGCGGCCGCCGCCGGACCAGCTTCGGTGTGCCACCCGGCCGGAGTCGCCGGAGAGTTTTCCAGGCCAGGATCGGCAGCGCCGCGAGGAGAATCGCGGTCACGGCGAGCCGGCGCCACGGCAGCCGTCCGGACAGCGAACCGAGGGCGTCGCCGAGCCAGCGCGCCAGGTCGACCTGCTCGGCGAAGCCGAAGGTGAGCACGTAGCGGTCCCAGAAAGACTCGACGCCCTGCCAGGTCCAGCGCAGGCGGTCGAGGCCGGTAGGGCCCCCGAACCGAGGCCGGTCGCCGGGCGGAGTCGGGTCGTAGCTGACCCAGCCGCGCTCGGACCCCTGCCAGACCTCGACCCAGGCGTGGGCGTTCGACTCGCGCACCAGGGCCTCGGTCCCGTCGCCGGCAAGCGCGGCGCCGCTGTAGCCGACGACCATCCGCGCGGGGACGCCGTCGACCCGGAGCATCACCGCCATGGCGGCGGCGAAGAACTCGCAATGGCCGGCCTGCCGCTCGAAGAGGAAGGTCGCGATCGGGTCGGCCCGGTGCCCGACCCCCGAGGACAGGTCGTAGGTGAAGCTGCTCTGCAGGTGCTCCTCGAGGCGGCGGGCGCGCTCGGCGACCGGCAGGTCGCCGTCGAGGAGCTCCGCGACTAGCGGCTCGACCCGCGGGTCG
>CAZKKP010000206.1:3389-7048 GCA_964553295.1 uncultured Thermoanaerobaculia bacterium
GGCGGGGCACGTCGATGTCGCGACGTCGCGGCGGCAGTCGGCGCGCGGGCGGGCGTTCGTCGAGCCAGGCCCGGAAGGTCACCGGGTCACGGTGGTACGAGGCGAGCCGGATGGCGCCGTCGCGGGGGTCGAGACGGACCGGCACCTCGACCTCGACGGCCACCGCGTTCTCGGGGACCAGCAGGTACCGGCCCGGGTCGAGGATCGTGACGTCGACCGCGGCGAGGCGGTCGAGGTCGGCGGGTCGATCGGTGAGCCGGAGCAGGCCCTGGCGCACCGGCAGCTGGGAGGTCTCCCGGCGGGCCGAAATCCAGGTTCCGGACTGCACGAGGTCGAGGGCGGTGCCGCGCAGCCGCGTCCAGGAGCCGTCGAAGGGCCGGCCCGAGACGCGCACGATCCGGATCGCCGGGGAGTGCGACTCGACCACCGTGCCGATGGCGTGGAGGTCGACGTTCGAGCTGAAGCCGGTGACGCTCTGGGCGTCGCCGCGACCGGCCACCAACGGCGATCGTAGCCGCGGCATGAGGATGAAGACCGGCGCCGCGAGCACCAGCGTCGCCGCTGCGGCGAGCACGATCGGGCGCAGCCGGGTCATCGGTGGGGTCGCTCCGGTGACCTCTGCGACGCCGAGCAGGTGGACCCGGACCCCGACCCACCACCAGACCACCGCCGAGGCGGCGACGTAGAGCACCGCGGCGACGTGGGTCGAGTTGACCACCGCCACCAGCCACACGAGGAAGACCACCGGCAGAGCGCGCACCAGGTCTTTCCGACCGGAGACGCCGAGCACGCGGACCGCCGCGAGCAGCACGAGCAGGTGGCCCAGGGGCCGGAGCGGGCCGACGCGCAGGCCGCCGGCCGCCACCACGGCGACCACGATCAGCACCGCGAGCAGGTTCTGCAGCAGCGGGCCCGGCTGCAGCCGGCGCTCCGGCGCGAGCAGCACGGCGACCGCAACCGCGGCGGCGGTGAGCCAGAACGGCGGTGTCAGGATGTACAGCCAGGGCAGGGGCGCCAGTGCCCACAGGAGGAGCAGGGCCGCGAGGCGGCGCGTCTCGACCTCGGAGGTCGTCACGCGGTCTCCGGGAGGCTCGCCGGGGTGGCCGGGGCGAGGGGTTCCAGCTCGACCTCGGCGAGGGGGGTCAGCAGCCGGTGGGCATGGACGACACCGGCCGCAGGCGCCACGCGGCGACGGCCGACGACCAGGCCGACCATGGCGCCGCCGCGCAGCCGTTCGACCACCGCCGTCGCCACCTCGCTGACCCGCCGCTCGAAGCGCTCGCGGTCAGCTTCCGATGCCGGGTCGCCGGCACGCGGGTCGAGCACGAGCACCACCGGCTCGGCGGCGGTCCGCTGGCGGTCGACGACGATCAGGCGCTGCTGCCGGGCGGTCTGCTTCCAGTGCACCAGCCTTCGGTCGTCGCCGTCGCGCCAGCCGCGCAGCTGGGTGACGTCGCCCTCGCGACCACGGCCGGCGAGGAGTTCGCTCGAGCGGCGGCGGCTGTGGCGCCGTTCGGGGTCGGCGGCGGTCGGCAGCAGCCGTGGGAAGACCAGCACGTCCACCGGCCTCAGCACCTCCTTGGACTTGAGGAAGAAGCCCAGGGGCAGCAGCACCTCCAGCCGCCACCCTCCGATGTGCTGCCAGCCCCGCCGCTGGGGGACTCGTTCGACGGTGTGGCGGGCGCTGGCCTTCGCGGCCAGCATCGCCTCGAACACCACCACCCGGCCGATCTCGTCGCGAATCAGAAGACCCATCGCCGGCAGCCAGCGTGATCGGTTGTGCACCGTGACCTCGAACATCGCGGGCCGGCCGACGAAGAGCTCGCGCGGCGGCGCGGCCGTGACCTCGACCGCGGCCAGCACCTGTCGCGACCAGAAACCCGACACCACGTAGGCGCCGAGCCCGAGCCCGAGAACCGCCATCAGCGCGTTGTTGCCGGTGTTCACCGCCGCCGCCGCGAGGACCAGGGCGGCCCCGATGAAGACGTACCCCCAGCGCGTCATGCTGAGCCTGAAGCCAGGGAAGTCGTCCCGCCAAGCCATCGTCTCGGCACGGTCAACAGCCGGCCCGACCGCGGCACTCCCGCGCCGCCCGCCGCCCGTGCGGGCGAGGGTCAGGGGGCACGCCCACCGGGACTGCGGTTGTCGAGACGGCTGCTCGCGGTTGAGAGGCTGTGGGCTGTCGGTTGCGGGCTCGGGAGATTCAGAACCTGTGAGCCGGCTCACTGGAGATGTGGGTCGTCTCTGAGACGCTGCAACAGAGCAGTGAGTGTTCTTGGGATCACAGCCTGGGAGGGTTCATGCGCATACGCCACGCCGCTCAGAGGATCGCCGCCGGCTCGACGGTCGTCACCGCGCTGCTGTTCGGATCAGCGGCTGCCGCCCAGCAGGTGCTGGTCGACCACCGGTGCACCGACCTCGACGCCCTCGGTGACGCCGTCGACGTCGCCGTCGCCTCCCTGCACATCGCCTACAACCACACCAGCCACGGCAGTCAGCTCATCACCGGCATGAACGCCCTCGAGTCCTTCCCGCCATTCGGCGCGACCTACGCCTGGTCGGAAGACGGTGCGGTCGGTCTTGACCTGGACGACTACGGCATTCCCTGCGGCGTTCCGGATCTCAGCCAGGGGGACTGGATCGACCCCGACACCGGGGTCACGCCCTGGGTCAGCTGCACCCGCAGCTTCCTCGACAACCCGGCCAACGCCCACGTCAACGTGGTCATGTGGTCGTGGTGCTCGATCAACGGCCACGACGCCCAGCGCTACGTCGACAACATGGAGCTGCTGGTGGCCGAGTACCCCGAGGTCGACTTCGTCTTCATGACCGGCCACGCCGAGGGTCAGGGCGAGGCCATGTGGCCGGGCAGCGTGCACTTCAACAACCAGCTCATCCGCCAGCACTGCGCCGGCCACGGCCGCGTGCTGTTCGACTTCGCCGACCTCGAGGCCTACGACCCGGACGGCGTCTACTACTGGGACCAGGGCCTGATGGACAACCTCGACTACGACGGCGGCAACTGGGCGGTCCAGTGGATCGCCGCCAACCCCGGCGCCGAGCTCAGTCGGCTGACCACCGGCGAAGGGGTCGCCGGCTACGGCGGCTGCTCCGGCTGCGCCCACTCCTCGAGCCCTGCCGCGGCCAACCTCAACTGCGTGCTCAAGGGCCGCGCCGCCTGGTGGCTGTTCGCCCGACTCGCCGGCTGGCAGCCGGGAGAGGTCTTCGCCGACGGCTTCGAGTCGGGCGACCTGTCGGAGTGGTCGGCGGCAACGGGCGGCTGACCTGGTGGGCCCGGGTTTCTCTTCGGGACAGGCCAAAGCAGCCGGCGCCGCAGGTCAGGCTGGCGCGGCGGCCGGGTGAACGGCCCTGTGGACGGAATTTCCCCTGGCATCCGTATTGCTCTACAGGGGGAGTAGTGTCTGCGCCAGCGCGAACCCCGAGGAGACGGTGATCTGAAGTGGCTTCCCCGGCGCCCGCGCCGCCAACCGCCGAGCGCGCCTCTTCGAGGCCGCGTCCCGTCGTCGTTCGCACACCGCCCCGCGGCCTGCCCCTGGGGATCGTCCTCGGAGTGTTCCTGTCCGTGGTGGTGGCGCTCGTCCTCGGGACCCTGACCAGCCTGCAGCAGCAACGGGAGCTGCGCCGCGAGCAGCAGGCCC
>CAZKKP010000207.1:0-7046 GCA_964553295.1 uncultured Thermoanaerobaculia bacterium
CCGATCGGCGCCTTGGAGAACGACCAGCCGTAGGCGAGGGCGCCGAGGAGCTCGCCGTCGACGTACACCGGCGAGCCGCTCATGCCGGCGATGATGCCGGTCTCGGCAAAGCGCTCGTCGTCGAGCCGGACCAGCACGATCTCCATCTCCGGCGCCGACGGCCCGATGGTGCCGAGGACGGTGAGCGGCACTTCCACCAGCTCGCCGCCGTCGATCTCGGTCAGGCACACCCCACGGGCGCCGATCGGCGCCTCGGAAGCCGACACGACATCCTCGCCGAAGGCGAGACCCCCGAGCAGGAGCGCGACGAGCGCGGCAGCGAGGTGGCGGAGACCCGACATGGGCCTGAGAGCGTACACCATCCGGCGCCGGTCGCGGGCCGGCCCGGCGCACGCCCGTGACAACCCTGGCGATGTCCCGTTCCTTTCCCCATCCAGGGCCCATCGTGCCTGCGCGCCGCGTTGACTCGCGCCCCGCCGCGCGATAACATGTTCGGTCCGGAAGATCATGACCGAGCAGCGGATCCTCCCCCATCCGTCGATGGTCGAGCGGCTGGTCGTCCTCGCCCGGCGGCTGCGGTCGCTGCGCCGGCCGAGCGAGGCCGCCGAGCTGCTGGAGATCGCGGCCGTGCTGTCGCCGCACGGGGCCGCGCTGCGCGAGGAGGCGCTCCGGCTGCGGGACGAGGAGGGGCTCGAGGACTTCGACCGCGAGTTCAAGCGGCGCAACCTCGAGGCGTCGCACGCCCTCGGTATGGCCCACATCTTCGAGCACCGGGGCGACTACACCCGCGCCGTCGAGATGCTTGACCTCGCCAAGCTGCGCACCCCCTTCTCCTACCTGGCCTACGCCGCCAGCGCCTACCTCCACCTGCGCCACGGGGATGCCCCGGCGGCGCTGCAGGAGTTCACCCAGGCGCGGCGGCTGAACCCCCTCGACTACCGGCTCGCGGTGGAGACCTCCAGGGTCGCGCTGGAAACCGAGAGCTTCGAGACCGCCCTGGAGAACGCCGTCGACGCGATGCTGCTCGCCTCCTGGCGCTCGGAGCGGGAGCAGGAGCAGGAGCGGCGACGGGTCGACACCCTCGCCCGACTGTGCCACCGCCAGACCCCGGAGGTCGCCACCCTGGCACGGTCGCGCAGCGCCGCCCTGCAGAAGGCCGCCGACCACGTCGCCCTCAGCCAGGCGAGGATCTTCTCCGGCCAGCGGGTACGTGCCGCCCGCACGACGGCGCGGCCCGTCAACCTGGCCGCTCAGGACAACCTGCTGCAGCGGGCGACCGAGTTCCGGGCCATGGGCCTGTTCCGCCACTTCGCCGACGACCAGCTGATCTCGTTGGCCCAGATGGCCGCCCCGCGGACCTTCGACCACGCCCAGGTGCTGTTCCGCGAGACCGAGCAGGGGCGGGACCTGTTCATCGTCCGCAGCGGCACCATCCACATCACCCGGCGCACCCCGGTCGGCACCCAGATCCTGAACACCCTCGGCTTCGGCTCGGTCTTCGGCGAGGTCTCCTTCCTCGACCGCGGCGACCGTTCGGCGACTGCCTTCGGCGTCGGCAGCGGCTCGCTCTACGTCATCGACGGCGAGGTCCTCGACGCCGCCATCGCCGCCAACCGAGAGCTCGCCGTCAGCCTGTTGTGGAGCTTCTGGCAGACCCTGGCAACCAAGGTCCGCGCCGCCAACGCCCAGATGAGCGAGATCTTCAGCGTTCCGACCGGCCGCCGCGAGCCGCAGAGCGGGGCCCGCGACGGCGGCCAGCGGGTGCAGCTGTCCGAGCAGGCCAAACTGGACATCCTGCGCGAGCAGGGTCTGTCGGCCCAGGAGCTGCGCCTGCTCGCCACCTACTCGAAGGAGGAGCGCTACCGCCCCGAGACCCTGATCTTCTCCGAGGGCGAGGCCGGCGACACCCTGTACATCGTGGTCGACGGCGCCATCCGGATCTCGCGCATGGTGCCGGGGGCGGGCGAGGAGTGCCTGTCGATCCTGCAGCGGGGCGAGGTCTTCGGCGAGATGGCGCTGATCGACGAGCTGCCGCGCTCGGCAGACGCTCGCGCCCACAGCGACGGCGCCACCGTGTTCACGATCAGCCGCACCCTGCTCGAGGAGGTCCTGTCGATGGACCCCGACGCGGCGGTGCAGTTCCTCGGGCTGCTCTGCCGGCTGCTGTGCCGGCGTCTGCGGGCGATGAACGAGCGCCTGGTCGCCTGGCGCACCATGGCGGGCCACCAGTAGCTCGCCGGCCGGGCCGCTCCCACTCCGGCTGGAAGCCTCAGGGCACCGTCAGCCCGGATCCGAGATACGAGCTCTGGCGGGTCATGCGGTCGAGCACGCCGACCACGACGCGGTGGGTGCCCGGCTCGAGCAGCAGCTGCAGGTCGAGGCCGAAGCGACGCTGGCGCGCCTCCTCGTCCCAGGTCGCGACCGGCAGCCGCACCTCGTGCTCCTGGCGGTGGATCTCCGAGCTCCTGCCGTCGCTGTCCCGGGCGCCGACGAAGACCGCGAGCTGGGCGACGTAGTCGTCGCCGGCGGGCATCAGGGCGATCCGGTCGAGAGGCAAGGAGACGTGCAGCGGCACGGTCCAGCGTCCCTGGCCCGCCGGCGCCGGCACGCCCCGCTCGAGCTCGAGGGCCATCGGGTTGTCCTCGACCTCGACCATCAGCGAGCTGAAGACCCGGTCCTGGACGGTGCTCTCGAGGGACTTCTCGACGAAGCGCCGGCGGTAGCGCAGCTGGTAGCCGGAGTGGTCGGGCAGCTCGACCTTGATCTCGTGCACCCGGTCCTCGCCCGAGCTGGGCAGCGAGTAGCCGAGGGAGTAGTAGCTGAAGAGGTCGTCTCGGATGAGCCCGAGACCCGGCCCGATGTCGTTGGTGTTGACCACCGCCAACCCGCCGGTCGCCTGCGCCATGTAGACCAGCGAGGCCTGCAGGTCGTCCATGCCGATCGAGGATGCCGTCGGGTCGGCGGCGTAGCGCTCCTCGGCGGAGAACCCCTCGAGGGGGTTGAGACCGGAGGCGTCGATGGCGTACAGGCGGACGTCCTGGGCGTTGGCGGCGGTGGTCAGCGACCGGTAGGCGTTCATCCGGTCCACCCGGCTGCGCCGCGACAGGATCGCCGTGTCGTGAAAGGTCGTCGCGTACTGGTGCATCAGGCCGATGCCCGGGGTTATCGGCAGGCCGCTGGAGACGTGGACGATCGCCTTCCGCCCGTCGAGACCGGCGAGCATGGCGACGACCTGGTGCATCGCCGACAGCGAGAACGACAGGGCATTCGCCTCCTCCTCGGCGTGGCTCATGATCTGCTGCTCGATCGACAGCCGCGAGCCGTCGCGAGTGTTGCCGCCCTTGCTGCCGTAGTCCTGGTCGGCAACGTCCCGTATCCGCTGCACCAGGTCACGCCGGGCGTTGTCGCGCTCGACCCGCCCGCCGGCCACCCGCCTCATGCCGTCGACGGCGGCGTTGACCGCCCGGCTGTCGGTGGTGAAGGGCTGCACCACCCGGAGGGACGGCGCGGTGGAAACCACCATCATTTGCACCGGCTCGTGCAGGTTCTCGACGACGAACTCGCGCACCCGGCGGAGCACCCGCGCCCGGTGGTGGGGGTGGAGGTTCTCGTTGTCCACGTAGAGCACCACCCAGGTCGGCCGCACCACCGCCACCGGCGTCTCGCTCGCCGCGTCCGTGAGCGCCGGCGGAACCGCGGCCGACGGCGTCCCCCCCGGCGAAAGCTGCGAGCGGATCACCTCCTCGGTGAGCACCGCGAAGTTGGTGATCGGCATCTCGACGCCGTTCTGGAGGATCCGAAAGTCGTCCCGGCCGAGGTCGCTGACCACCTCGCCGCGGCTGTCGCGGACGAAGACGTCGACGTTGACCACGGTGATCTCGAGCCGGTCGCGGAAATCGAGCCCGCCCACCGGCCTCGGCTCGTCGGCCGCCGGACCACCGGCGCCGACCACCGCTGCTCCCGCCGCCAGCACGAGCATCCCACCCCCGACCGTTCTCCACAGCATGCCCGCCACCTCCGCCCGCGAGTGTACCCGACGCGACCGAGGCGGACAGGGGACGGCGATTGCCAATTCCTGGTGAGTGAGAGGTCGTCAGTTTGAGTGGGGGATTCTGGCCTGGTGGAGCCGGTGAGGTTGGCAGCGGCGGGGGCAGCGGCAGCGGCAGAGTCAGCGTCAGCGTCGGTGACGGGGTCAGCGACAGCGACCGTTTCCCTGCCGCCTGCGGCCCGCCGCCCGGACCCCTGCCCGAGCCCGAGCCCGAGTGTCGCGCCCGGCCCCCCGGCCCCTGCCGAGTGCGGCCTGCCGACTGACCCCGGATTCCACTCGCGATCCGGGAACGAGATCCGGGCACGATTTCCGGCTCGGGATCGGGAAGCGGTCGGGAGAGGCCCAGAGGGACCCTGGAACAGCCGGGGTCGCGCCCCCGTTGTTCCCGGTGGACGAGCTGAAGGGAGGCCAGATGCACGCCCAGACCTTCGAGACATCGCTGCCGGGCGAGCTCACCCTGCACATTCCGGACGTGGTGCCGGTCTTTCCGCTCGGCGGGACCGTGCTCCTGCCCGGCGAGATTCTGCCGCTGCACATCTTCGAGCCGCGCTACCGCGACATGGTGCGCGACGCCCTCGCGAGCCATCGGGTGATCGGCATGGCACGCGTTCTTCCCGGCCACGAAGCCGAGCACCTCGGGCGGCCGCCGATCCAGGACATCGGCTGCGTCGGCTTCATCGCCCACCACCAGGAGCTGCCCGACGGTCGCTTCCTGCTCTGGCTGCTCGGGCTGGAACGCTTCCGCCTGGTCGAGGAGCTCGAGGTCGCGACCCGCTACCGCCAGGTCCGCGTCCTCTACCTGCCGGCGCCTGACAGCAGCAGCGAGCTCGCCGGCATGGAGCCGGTCCGGTCGGAGCTGCGCCGTGTCCTGCCGACCCTGCTCGAGGCTGACGGCAGCGATCTGTCGCAGCTGGCCGAGCACCTGCGCGAGGTCGGCGACGACCAGCTGCTCGCGCTGGCCGCCCACATCCTCGAGCTCGGATCGGCCCGCAAGCAGGAGCTCCTCGAGGCGCCCGGTCAGACCGACCGCTACCTCATGGTTTACCAGGACCTGCTGCACCACCTCGAGGCCCATCCCGAGTTCTCCGACGACCTGGGGTCCGTCGTGCACTGACGCGCCACCCGGCCGCGAGCCTGCGCCGCGACGTGGTTGCCGCTCTGCGGCTGCAGATCGTATGGTGGTCGGAGACCGACCGTGGAGGTGGCCATGCCCGCACGCGATATCATCCCGAGCACCCGGCAGGCCTTCGAGCGCTGGCGGGAGGCCGCCCTCGCCGAACGCTTCGACCGCGACCCGTTCCTCGGCCGCCTGCTGCGGCGTTGCCTCGGGCCGGCGGCGGACGCTCTCGCCGGCGAGCTGCGCGCACTCGCCGCGGTGACTGGCGCCCCCTTCGACGAGCTGGTGAGCGAGAGCAACCGGGACGAGAACCTGCCGGCGCTGCGCCGCCACGACCGCGACGGCCGGCGGATCGAGGAGGTGGTGTTCCACCCCGCCTACCATGAGGTGGGACGCGTCTTCTGGGCGAGCCGGGTGGTCGCCGGCCTCGCCGAGCCGGGCGCGGAGGTCGCCTGCGGCGCCCGCGCCTACCTCCTGGCGCAGCACGGCGAGGCCGGCCACGCCTGCCCGGTCGCCTGCACCGCCGGCGCGGTCAAGCTGGTGCAGCGCCTCGGCACCGACGACCAGCGGCGCAGGTACCTCGGGCCGCTGCTCGAGCCCGACTACGACCGGCGGCTGCACGCCGCCCAGTTCGTCACCGAGATCCAGGGCGGCTCCGACGTCGGCCGCAACGCCGTCGTCGCGACCCCGGACCCCGCTCGGCCGGGCTGGTACCGGCTGAGCGGAGAGAAGTGGTTCTGCTCGGTGGCCGACGCCGGCCTCTTCGTGATCAGCGCCCGGCTGCCCGACGCCCCGGCGGGAACCCGCGGGCTCGGGCTCTTCCTGGTGCCGCGCCGGCTCGAGGGTCGGCCCAACGGCTTCGCCCTGCGCCGGCTCAAGGCGAAGCTCGGCACCCGCTCCATGCCGACCGGCGAGATCGAGCTCGAGGGCGCCCTCGGCGAGCCAGTCGGCGCGCTCGACCAGGGCTTCCGCAACCTGGTCTCGATCGTCCTCGACACCTCGCGGGTGCACAACGCCCTCGCCGCCTGCGGCCTGATGCGCCGGGCCTGCCTGGAGGCCTGGCACTTCGCCGCCCAACGCGAGGCCTTCGACCGGCCGATCCTCGGCTTCCCCGCGGTTGCCTCGACCCTCGCCAGGATGCGCCTGTCCAGCCAGGCGGCGCTGGCCACCACTTTCCGGGTGCTCGCCATGACGGACGGCCTGGACACCGGCGTGGCCGACCCGGGCCTCGTGGCAGCGCGACGCATCTCGGTCATGCTCAACAAGTACTGGACGGCCCTCGCGGCCACCCGCAGCGCCCGGGACGGCATCGAGGTGCTCGGCGGCAACGGCGCCATCGAGGACTTCTCGCCGTTGCCGCGGCTCTATCGCGACGCGATCGTCGTCGAGAGCTGGGAGGGCACGCACAACACCCTGTGCGCCCAGATCGTGCGCGACCTCGCGACCCGCGACCTGGCGCGGCCATGGCTGGCCCGCCTCGCCAGCGAGCTGGCCGAGGTCGACCAGCCCGCCCTTGCCGCGGTCGCCGACACCGGCCGCGCCCTCCTCGAGGACGCCGAACGTCGCATCCAACGCCTCCTCGCCGCTGACCCGGAGACCGCCGCCGCCTGGATGCGGCCGGTGGCCGACCGGATGGCTCGCTTGACCGACTGGGTCGCCCTCGCCGGCCAGGCCCAGTGGACGCTCGCTTACACCGGGAACACCGATCTCCTCGACAGCCTCGCCCTCTATCGAGCCCTCTGGCTGGAGCCCATCGACCCCCAGGACGACCCCGACCGCGTCGCCCTCGAGCGCCGCCTCGCCCTGGCGCCCTGAGCCCACGGTCGGCGGGCGGCGCGTTCCCGGTCCCGCACCCCGCGGCCTGCCGCCTGATCCCGGATG
>CAZKKP010000208.1:0-3070 GCA_964553295.1 uncultured Thermoanaerobaculia bacterium
GCACTCGTCGGGTGAGGGGTGAGGTGAGGAGTGATGGGACGGGGTGAGGGGACGGGGTGAGGGGTGAGGAGACAGGGCCGAGTGGCGGCAGTCGATCTCGATCCGCCTTGGACATCCGGATCCCGAGCCCGAGACCTCCCCGCCCGTTCCCGCAGCCGGCCTCGTATGGCAGGGGCGGATTGTAGTGCCGGCGTCTCGCCGGCACACGCGAAAGCTGCGAGTCAGCACCGGTGACTCGGGAAGGCGCGAGAGGATCCGTGCTCGGGCTCGGAAACGACGCGGAGCGCGACCGGCAGGACGAGGGGCTTGACACCACGACACCGATCCGGCCCGATGGCGGCGCGGTCAGGGGGGCGAGCTCAGGTGGTGTGTGCGGGACCAGACGAGGTGTGCTCGGGCAGGGCTGTCTTGCGTCCCACGAGGAGCGTGTTGCGGAAGGGGGTGCCCTCGTCCATGGGCATGCTGTCCACCTCCAGACCGAGGTCCTGGAGGGTCGCGGTGAGCTCGCCGAGGGTGCGGTAGGCGAAGCGCTGGTGAGGGCGGCCGCGGAGCACGGCGCGCAGCCGCTCGGCGGCGGCGGTCAGCCAGAAGCCGACGGTTGGGGAGCGGTCGGCCTCGCGAACCAGTAGGACGCCGGCGGGCTCGAGGGCGGCGGCGGCGCGTCGCAGCAGGAGGTCCTGGTGCTCGACCGGGACGTAGTGGAGCACGTCCAGGAGCAGGATCGCGGCGCTCCGCGGCGGGTGGAGGGTGGCGGCGTCGGCGACCGTCAGCGACACCTCCGGCGGCAGACCGGTGCGGGCGACTCGCAGCGCGCGGCGGCTCGAGTCGAGGCCGATCAGCTCGAGGCCGGCGTGGGGGCCGTGGAGCTGGGCGAGCAGGCCGAGGAGGATGCCGCGGCCGCAGCCGACGTCGACGAGCCGGCCGCTTGAGGGCAGGAGCCCACGGTCGACGAGCCCGAAGTAAACCGGGTCGCGGCGCAGCTTGCTGCGGACGAACTCCCAGTGCAGGAATCCGGCCTCGAGGTAGGGCCGCGCGACCTCCTCGATGAGGTGCTCGCGCTCGACCGGGACCTGGCGCGTCCTGAGGAGCAGGCCGTAGGCGGCGAAGCCGATGGCCAGGCCGGCGAGGGCGCCGACGGCGACGCTGCCGATCACCAGGTCGAGGGCGACCGACCACGGGTCGAGGTCGCGGACGCTCTGCACCGTCAGGCCGTACAGGGTGCCGCGGCGAAGGAGGCTGCCGACCTCGATCTCGAGCCAGATCAGGAACGGCGCGAACAGCGGGTTGGACAGATTGGCGGCGAGGTACATGGTGACCCGGCTGAGCCGCAGGAGCTTGCCGACCAGGACGCAGAGGGGCAGCTGCAGGCCGTAGACCGGCAGGGCGCCGATGAAGGCGCCGAGCCCCGCCGACCAGCCCTGGCGGCCAGGGCCGCTGCCCTCGGTGCGCAGGGTGACGAGCAGCTCGGCCAGCGCCCGCCGCGCCCGCCGGCTCAGCTTCAAGGGACGACGCCTCGCACGCCGTGCATCCTATCCCGGATCTCTCGGCGGCATCTTCCACCGGGCTTCGGCGAGGGGCGCGAGTTCTGGCCGTCGCCGGCGCAATACCCCGGGCCCAGGCGGGGTTTTCCAGCGCGATGAGCGGCGGCCGCTTCGCTTTCTTCCTCGGGGTCGTGCTGACGGTCTGGGCGCTCGAGCACCTCTACGTCGGTTGGCGGCTGCTGAGTCTCCCGCTGTTTGCCGACGGGTTCTGGCGGCGGACGCTGCAGCTCGTGCTGGTGCTCGGCTTTCTCGCCTACCCGGTGGGACGAGTTCTGTTCCAGCTCGGCGTCCGCGGACTCGGCCGCTTCCTGGAGTACGCCGGCGCGGTGTGGATGGGTGCGATCTTCCTGGTGCTCGCGGCCCTCGTCCTCGTCGAGCTCGTCAGCCTCGGCGGCCTGCTCTGGCGTGAGCAGGCGCCGCTACTGCGGGGCGCCGCCGCGGCGGCCGGGGTGGTCCTCTCCCTGCTCGCCTGGTGGGGCGGCAGCCGCCCGCCGCGGCTGGTCGAGCACGAGGTGGCGCTGCCCGGGCTCGCGGTCGAGGCCGATGGCCTTCGCCTGCTGCAGCTTGCCGACGTCCACCTGGGGACCGTGATCGGCGCCGGCCGGCTGCGCAACCTGGTCGCGCGGACCGCCGAGCTCGCGCCCGACGTCGTCGTCATCACCGGCGATCTCGTCGACGCCGATGCCGGAGTGGTCGAGGAGCTGCTGCCGCTGCTGGGTGAGATCACGGCGCCGCGAGGGGTCTTCGCGGTGCTCGGCAACCACGAGTACTACGCCGGCCGTGCCAGGTCGCGCCGGCTGCTCGCGGCAGCCGGTTTCGCCGTGCTCGACAATGCCGCGGTCGAGGTTGCCCCCCGGCTGTGGATCGCGGGAGTGCCGGATGCCCGGGGCTCGGCGCAGACCGGGTCGCCCGAGGCCGACCTCGAGGCGGCACTGGCGTCGATCCCGCCGGGGGATGCCGTGGTCCTCCTCCAGCACGCGCCGGAGGACGAGGAGAAAGCGGCCGCCGCCGGCGTCGGGCTGATGCTCAACGGCCACACCCACGGCGGCCAGATCTGGCCATTCGCCCTCCTCGTGAGGACCTCGTACCGCCACGTCGCCGGGCGTTTCCAGGTCGGGCCGATGACCCAGATCGTCAGCCGCGGCGTCGGCTTCTGGGGCCCGCCGATGCGCCTCGGCGCCCCCGCGGAAATCGTGGTCGTGACCGTGCGCCGGCGCCCGAATCCCGAGCCTGCCCTCCTTCCCATCCGGAAGGCACTACAATCGGCGCCGTGACGATCGGGAGTGAGTCGGACGATCCGCGACCCCACGATGGTCCGCGTCGCGACGACGAGGCCGGTGGCGGAGAGCGGGTGATTGGGGGTGTGTCCGGGGAGACGGTCGAGGACGAGGAGCCCGCAGCCGCGGTCGACGCCGCGTCAGAGCGTCTCGTCGAACTCGCTCGCCGCCTGCGCCAGGCGCACCTCCGGACGGCGCCCGCCGAAGGCGAGCGGGACCCGGCGGAGAGCGCCCGACGAAGACTGGCCGACC